>DASWCI010000424.1:0-2948 GCA_036390195.1 Gemmatimonadaceae bacterium | reverse complement strand
ACGCTCGTCTTGGATTCAGCCGACGAGTAGATGTTGACGGGGACCGAGACGAGGCCGAAGGAGATCGTGGCCGTACCGATTGATCGAGCGGGCATAAGTGGCAGCGGGAAAGGGAAGAGGGAAGAGGGAAGCGGGAAGCGGGAAGCGAAAAAAGGTGGCTTGGGAAGGGCCGACGATTTATAGTTGGTGAATCACAAAAATTTCTGACGTGGATAACTTTGGCTGACTCAACTCTTAACCAGCACACGGATGGACGCAAGAGGTAACCCGCCGGCAACCGGTGACGGCCTCGCTGCGTACCGCGCCAAGCGGTCTCCCGACCGGACACCTGAGCCGTTCGGAGGGATCTCGGCCGTTCCCGGCAACCTTTTCGTCGTCCACAAGCACGCAGCGCGGAATCTCCATTTCGATCTGCGACTGGAGATGGACGGCGTGCTAAGATCGTGGGCGGTACCCAAGGGACCGTCATACGATCAGACGGAGAAGAGGCTCGCGGTGAAGGTGGAAGATCATCCACTCGAGTACGGCGATTTCGAGGGAGTGATTCCGGCGGGGAACTACGGCGCGGGCGGAGTGATCGTCTGGGATCGAGGTGAGTGGGTGGCGCTCGAGGATTGGCGCGAAGGATTGGAGAAAGGAAAGCTCCTGTTCGAGCTAAAGGGCTACAAGCTGCACGGCAAGTGGACGCTCGTGAAGATCAAGAAATCCGAGAAGGATTGGCTCTTGATCAAGGAACGCGATGGCTGGATGAAACCAGCAGGCGAGGCCGACGCCTTTCCAGAAGAGTCAGTCCTCTCGGGTCTCACCGTCGAAGAAATAAAGTCTGGTGAGAGCCCCGCGGCTCATATCCGTCAAGCGCTCGAGGGAGAAGACAAAGCACTCCGCACTCGCGTCGATCCAAAAAAAGTGGAGGCGATGCACTGCGAAACCGCGGAGGCTGCATTCACCCGCAATGACTGGCTGTTCGAGCTCAAGCTCGATGGATATCGGTTGATAGCCAGCAAATCAAAAGGCGAAGCCCTTCTTCTTACTCGCAACGGCAACGATTACACGAGTGTGTTTCCCGAGGTCGCTCGCGCCGTGAAATCGCTGCCATTCGATGAGTGCATCATCGACGGGGAAGTAGTTTGCCTCGATTCCAAAGGAATCCCGAGCTTTTCGCGACTGCAGCAGCGCGGGCGTCTGTCATCGGGAATGGAAATCCGACGAGCCACTGTGGAATTGCCAGCGACGTTTTACGCATTCGATCTGCTGGCGTTCGAGGACTTCGATCTGCGGCCGCTTCCACTCGCGCGTCGCAAAGAACTGTTGTCGGAAGTCGTGCCCAAGCTCGGGATTCTCCGCTATCTCGATCACATCGAGACTGAGGGGGAAGCGTTTCTCGCGCAGGTGACGGCGATGGGACTGGAAGGAATCGTCGCCAAAAAATCGACCTCACGTTACAGGAGTGGACGATCCGGAGACTGGCTCAAGATCAAAGCCGAGCGAACTGGAGATTTCGTCATCGTCGGATTCACCAAACCGAACGGCAGTCGCCCACACCTCGGCGCACTGCAGCTCGCCGACTGGGTGAATGGAACGCTCGTCTATGCCGGGCGAGTCGGAACAGGATTCAACGACGCGCTCCTGAGAGAGCTGCACGAATTGCTCGATCCGATCGTGCGTCGGGATCCGCTGTGCGCGGGCCCAGTCTACGGTCCGGGACAGGAACCACTCAAGAGCGAGCAGATCCCGGAGACGAGCACGACGACCTGGGTTGACACGGTTCACGTGTGCGAGGTGCGTTACCGCGAGTTCACGCCTGATGGATTGCTGCGACACGCGACGTTCCTGCGGCTGAGAACCGACAAGCGGCCGCACGAGTGCGAGCGACAGGGCGGGAGCTACGCCGCGAGTCAGAGCTTTTCCCATAGTACGGGCGAGCCAGTGACTGAATCGGACGCGGACGACGTTGATACGGAGGGCAGGATCGTGCGGGAGCGTGCGCACGTCGACGCCACCGCTTTGCACGAGCCTCCTCCTCCGCCAGCGAAAGCCCCACTCGAGAAGAAGATCAACTTCTCGAACCTCAAGAAGATCTACTGGCCCGCGGAGAAGTACACGAAAGGCGATCTCATCGACTACTACCGCGCCGTGTCGAAGTGGCTGCTGCCGTATCTCGCCAATCGTCCGATAGTGCTGACACGTTTTCCCGATGGCATCGACGGAAAGTCATTCTATCAAAAGGATGCCCCGGTGTTCGTGCCCGATTGGATTCGCACGATTCCCATCTGGAGCGAGGACACTCAGCGCGAGATCAGGTTCTTCATCTGCGATTGCGAGGAAGCACTGCTCTACATCGCCAACATGGGCTCCATCCCGATCCACATGTGGGCGAGTCGAGAGAGATCGCTGGAGCTGCCGGACTGGTGCGTGATCGATCTCGATCCAAAGGAAGCCCCGTTCTCGGACGTGATTCGGTGCGCGCAAGCACTGCATCGGATCTGCGAATCGGTCGGACTTCCGAATTACGTAAAGACGACAGGGAAGACCGGGCTTCACGTCATGCTGCCGCTCGGCCGGCAGTGCACATACGAGCAGTCGCGCATGCTTGGAGAGCTGCTCGCGCGTTGCGTGCTGCGTGAGGTGAAAGACATTGGGACCATCACCCGTCACGTGACAAAACGCGGCGACAAGGTCTATCTCGATTACCTGCAGAATCGTCACGGACAAACGATCGTTGCCCCCTTCAGCGCCCGGCCGCTTCCTGGTGCGACCGTTTCGATGCCGTTGCTCTGGGACGAGGTAAACTCTGAGCTCGATCCGAAGACATTCACGATCAGAAACGCGATCGAGCGCATGGAGCGAATTGCCATTGATCCGGTTCGCCCGGTACTGGAGTCGAAGCCGAATCTGGCAGCCATTCTGGAGCAGCTCGCCGCGCAGATGCAGTAGCCGAGCTGTAACGC
>DASWCI010000423.1:0-1804 GCA_036390195.1 Gemmatimonadaceae bacterium | reverse complement strand
TGTGACATGACGGATATCAGAGTACGATTCGACCCCGAAGCTTTCGACGTTTCGCGCAGAGAGCACGTGACAATCCGGGCGCCACGTGGCAGCAGCATCTCGTGCAAAGGATGGCACCAGGAAGCCGCGCTCCGACTGCTGATGAACAACCTCGATCCAGACGTGGCAGAGCGACCCGAGGAATTGGTCGTATACGGCGGGACGGGGAAAGCCGCGCGCAACTGGGAATGCTTCGACGCGATAGTCCGCGAGCTGAAGAATCTGGGCGCGGATGAAACGCTGCTCGTACAGAGCGGAAAGCCTGTTGGCGTTTTTCGAACTCACACCGGCGCGCCGCGCGTCCTCATCGCCAACAGCAATCTCGTCGGACGCTGGGCAACCTGGGATCACTTCCGCGAGCTCGAGCGCAAGGGTCTGATGATGTACGGCCAGATGACCGCCGGCTCATGGATTTACATCGGTTCGCAGGGAATCGTGCAGGGTACATACGAGACGCTGGGCTCCGTCGCGCGAAAGCATTTCGACGGCAGTCTACGAGGTCGATTCGTGCTTACGGCCGGACTCGGAGGCATGGGCGGCGCTCAGCCGCTCGCCGCGACGATGCAAGGTGCCGCGGCGCTGATCGTCGAAGTCGACGACACGCGGATTCAGAAGCGGCTCGACACGCATTATCTGGATCTCAAGGCGCGCGATCTCGACGAAGCGCTCGATCTCATCTCGGACGCCACCAAATCCGGGGAAGCAGTCTCGGTAGGTTTGCTCGGGAACGCGGCCGATGTCCTTCCCGAGTTGGTGAAGCGCGGGATCGCGCCTGACGTCCTCACCGACCAGACGAGCGCGCACGACATGCTCAATGGCTACGTGCCGGGGGGAATGACGCTCGCGAACGCGCTGGAGCTTAGAAAGACGGACGCGAAAGAGTACGTGAAGCGCTCGACACAATCTGCCGTTAAGCACGTCACTGCGATGCTCGAGATGCAGCAGCGTGGCGCCGTCACATTCGATTATGGGAACAACATCCGCACCGTCGCACTCGATGCCGGACTTCGCAACGCTTTTGACATTCCTGGCTTCGTTCCGGAGTACATCAGACCGCTGTTTTGCGAAGGGAAGGGCCCGTTCCGTTGGGTCGCGCTCTCTGGGGATCCAAAAGACATCAAGCGCACGGACGAACTGGCGCTGAAGTTATTTCCCGACGACGAGCATCTGCGCCGCTGGATCTCGCTCGCGCAAAAGAAGATAAAATTTCAGGGGCTTCCCGCCCGCATCTGTTGGCTCGGACAATCCGATCGCGCCAAGTTTGGCGTCGCCATCAATGAGCTGGTCGCATCTGGCGACATCTCGGCGCCTATCGCAATCGGCCGAGATCACCTCGACACGGGAAGCGTCGCGTCGCCGTTCCGAGAGACAGAGAACATGCTCGACGGGAGCGACGCTGTTGCCGATTGGCCGCTGCTCAACGCGATGCTCAATGTCGCCAGCGGTGCGTCGTGGGTCGCGTTTCACCACGGTGGCGGAGTTGGCATCGGAAATTCACTCCACGCTGGGCAGGTCATCGTCGCGGATGGCACACCGGAAATGCGCGTTCGTCTCGAGCGTGTGCTCACGAACGACCCGGGTACGGGTGTCGCCCGCCACGCCGATGCCGGCTACGAGGAAGCGATCTCCACCGCGCGTAAGCACGGCTTGCATCTGCCGATGATCGGCTGACATGCTCACCAGTGAGTTCAAGCCGTGGCACGTTCCCATCTTTCTGGCCAAGTACGCTTACCTCACTGTTACGCATCGACCGGTCCTCGTTCAC
>DASWCI010000422.1:0-1975 GCA_036390195.1 Gemmatimonadaceae bacterium | reverse complement strand
CCTCGGCGATTACGGCGAAGGCTGGCTTTGCTTCGAGTCGGCGAACGAGCGGCGGCGCCTCGCGCGCTTCCCGCAGGACTGGGATAGAATGGCCGACAGGGATCTGTTAGGACTGCTCACGAAGGCTGCCGTCGTTCCGGTACGCGGGAAAAAAACGCCGCCGAAACCGGGGGAAGCCGCTAACCCGTAACACGTAGAGTCGGCCTGGCGCGCGTTGCCTAGGCGCATCGAATACTGAAGCGGGGAGCGGAGAGCTTTGCAGCGTCAAAGCTGGGAGCAGCTGCCGGCTAAGCAGCTTGGCGGCTCTACGCTCCCCGCTTCAGTATTGTGGATGCCGATCAAGGGCAACCTTTCTTAAGTGTCGCACGTCCAAGTAGTCATGCGCGTTGCAACGATACTCCACATAGCAGCCGTTGCTTCGATCGTAGCCGCTTTCAGCTCGCCGCTTCGCGCCCAACAAGTCGACGTGATCCGCGGCCAGATCGTCGGACCCGAGGGCAAGCCGCTCGAGGACGCCAAGGTCACTGCGACCTCGCTCTCGGGCAACGTGAACCGGAGCGCACGCACCGACAAAAACGGACGCTACACCATCACCTTTCCCGGCGGGGAGGGCGACTACTTCGTCGAAGTCGCCGCAATCGGATATGCCGCGCGCAGATTCGAGTTGAAACGCACGGCCGATCAGGAGATTCTTGTTGCCGACGCGAGGCTCCTTCGCGCTGCTGGTCAGCTCGACACAGTGAGAGTTGTTGGACAGCGCGATCGACCTCAGCGAAATGACGCAACTCCCGACATCAGCGGCAGCGAACGTCCTGTCGACAACAGTGCCGTCCCCGCCGATCAGCAAGGCGACATCGCGGCAATGGCTGCATCGCTTCCCGGCGTCACGCTGGTTCCAGGTCAAGACGGTGATCCTTCGGGTTTCTCGGTGCTCGGCCTTTCGCCCGATCAGAACAACACGACGCTCAACGGGCTGAATTTCGGCGGATCGAATCTTCCTCGCGATGCGAACGTCTCGACATCACTCGTGACCACGCCCTACGACGTCTCGCGCGGCGGATTCAGCGGCGCGCAATTCCAGATTCGCGGACGGCCGGGCTCGAACTATGTCACGCGCACCATGAGCCTGAACCTCGATGCGCCGCAGCTGCAATGGACCGATCGCGCCGCCCGATCCCTTGGTCAGCAGTACAGCAACGTCTCCGTCGGTGGATTGCTTGCGGGACCGATCAAGCCGGATGCGTCGTTTTACAATTTCGCCTATCAGCTCGGGAGACGGGCGAATGATCTGCGATCGCTGCTTAATACAGACGCGATTGGTCTGCAGACATCAGGTATCGCGCCAGATTCAGTGGCGCGACTACTCGACATTCTACAGCGACTAGGAATTCCCACTGTTACCGGGAGATTGCCATCGAGCAGACTTGGTCAGCAGGGCTCGGTCTTCGGCAGCTTCGATTTCGCCCCGCAATCATCTTCGAGTGGTCAGGCGCTCAATCTCTCGTACAACGGAAGCTGGAACCAGCAGACGCCAGCTTCCTCTCTCACAACAGAGCTCCCCGCGCACAGCGGAGACAGAACGAACTGGAACGCTGGTCTGCAGAGTCGCCACACCAATTATTTCGGTGTTGGAATCCTGAGCGAGACGTCCGTCGGCTTGAACCGCTCACGCAATTACGGCTCTCCTTATCTGAACATGCCGAGTGGCACGGTGCGGATAAGCTCGACGTTTCCGGATGGATCGAGCAGCATCAAGACGGTGTCGTTTGGCGGGAGCTCCAACCTGAACACGAACCAGACGAACACGACCACTGAGCTGACGAATCAGCTCTCCTGGTTCAGCGCCAGCAACAAGCATCGGATCAAGTTCACTAGCGAGCTGCGCCGGGATGCGTTCACGCAGAATCAGCAGACGAATACGCTGGGCTCGTTCACGTTCAACTCATTAGCGGATCTCGAGGCGCAACTGCCATCG
>DASWCI010000421.1:0-4174 GCA_036390195.1 Gemmatimonadaceae bacterium | reverse complement strand
CGTTACTACTGCGCGTATGGCACAAGCAGTTGCTCGTGCTCCGAATGGAGTTAGTGACGTCCCGACGTAGTGAACTAACGCCTCGCACCTAACAGCTGACGCCTCCCACCCGTTCAGTTCAAAAAAAAGGGACGAGCATCGCTCGTCCCTTCCTTTGCTGTTATAAGAAGCCTACGCCGCGAACGACCCCAGCGCCCGGCCGACGTCCCCCTCGCGCAGTCTTTTCAAAGCACGATCGCGAAGCTGCCGCACGCGCTCACGCGTGACGCCGAGCAGCGATCCAATCTCCTCGAGTGTGTGCTCGCGTCCACCCTCGAGACCAAAGTACAGACGCAGCACCTTGGCATCCCGCGGAGGCAGAGTAGAAAGCGCCGTCTCGATCTCGTCGTTGAGGAAGCGGTTCATCGCCTCTTCCTCGGTATCGGGCATCTCGTCGGCGACGAAGCGCTCGATCAGTGACCGATCGCCTTCCGGATCCATCGGAGCATCCAGGCGGACATCGCCAGTGTTCAGGGCGGCGAGCGACTGCACGACATCGACCGACAGACCGGTGAGCTGAGAAAGCTCCTCGGGGGTCGGCTCGCGACGCATCTTCTGACGCAGGATCTCCGACGCCTTGATGATGCGGGAAAGATCTGCGGTCCGATTCAGCGGCACACGCACGGTACGACCCTGACGCGCCAGCGACGAGAGAATCGCCTGACGAATCCACCATACGGCGTACGAGATGAACTTTACGCCCTGGTCGGGATCGAACTTGCGCGCAGCGGTCAATAGACCGACGTTGCCCTCGCCGATCAGATCGATGAGCGGCATGCCGCGGTTCTGGTATTTCTTTGCAACGGAGATCACGAAGCGCAGATTGCGCTGTACGAGCTCCTGGAGAGCGTCTGGATCACCGGCGCGAATCCGACGAGCAACCTCGATCTCCTCATTACCTTTGAGCAGCGGATAAGTGCTGACCTCATAAAGGTACTGATCGAGAATGTCCCTCTCGGGCTCGTTGGGAGCGATTCCGGCGACAGCCGTTTTGCGGCGACGCTTTACTTCAGCCATTGGTGCACACCTCAGGTACTGCGTGAAAGCCTATGCGAATGCAGCCCTGTTACGGGCCAGCAATGCGAGCGGATGATTGTTGTTTCGACAACCTGGAAACGCAAAATCGAAAGCGCTTTTGAGTAATCGAAAAATTCAGGTTGTCGAAGCGCTGCAAGATATCGGCCGTTGACGATTTAGCCAGAGCAATTTTCTTGACATCGATACTACCCTTGGATATCCTTCGCGGTTCCCGCCGGGCATGTTTTCAACGTCGGGGATGCCGGGGGTGTAGCTCAGTTGGGAGAGCGCTTGAATGGCATTCAAGAGGTCAGGGGTTCGATTCCCCTCACCTCCATGGCGCAGTGATCGCCAGAACTTTTGTTTGTTCGCGGGAATAGCTCAGTTGGTAGAGCACAACCTTGCCAAGGTTGGGGTCGCGGGTTCGAGTCCCGTTTCCCGCTCTCAGGTGCGATGGGAGGGCGGTTAGCTCAGTTGGTTAGAGCGCCACGTTGACATCGTGGAGGTCACAAGTTCGAGTCTTGTACCGCCCATTTAGTACGTCGCCAGAGCGCCTCGCGGAGCCCAGTTGTCCGCAGTCCGCAGTTGTCCGCAGTTCGCAGTGTCCGCGGTTCCGATTTGAAATGCGCCCGTAGCTCAATTGGATAGAGCATCTGACTACGGATCAGAAGGTTGGGAGTTCGAGTCTCTCCGGGCGCGCTTCACCAAACCCCGGGCACAAGTGCCCGGGGTTTTGCATTGTCGCTCGTCGACCGGCGCTTCGCTCGGAACAGAAAATCAACTGAACGGGCGGGAGGCCTCAGCTGTTAGGAGCGAGGCGTTAGGTCACTGCGTGGGGACGTCACTAACTCCATTCGGAACACGAGCAACCGCTTGTGCCATACGCGCAGTAGTAACGTCCCGGCGTCGTAACCTCTAGCTTGGCGCCTGCAACGCTGACGCCTCCCGCCCGTTAGGTTCACAAAAAAAGGGACGAGCACCGCTCGTCCCTTTCCTTTGCTGTAAGATGTCTTATTGCGTCCCGCTCTTCACCTGATTCCGGTACGCCTCGCTGGCGTAAATAGCTATCTCGACGCGTCGGTTTTGCGCTCGTCCCGCATCCGTGTCATTCGGTTGAATCGGCTCCGACTCGCCTTTGCCAACCGCATGAAGCCGAGTGGCTGGAACACTAAGCGACTGGAGGTATGCGCTGGCCGCTTGAGCTCGCCGTTGCGAGAGGTCGAGGTTGTAAGCGTCGGTGCCGACGCTGTCCGTGTGGCCGACAATCAGAACATCCGAGTTGGGGTACTTCTCGAGGCTGTTGGCGAGCTGCGTGAGGTTTTCCTTCCCCGCTGGCAGGATTTCCGTCGAGTTGAACGGGAAGAGGATTCCCGAGGCAAACGTCACCGCGATTCCCTCGCCCACCCGCTGGATCGTTGCGCCCGGGATGTTCTGCTGCAGCTCCTTCGCCTGCTGGTCCATCTGGTGGCCGATGACTGCGCCCGCAGCTCCGCCAACAATGGCGCCGATTATTGCACCGCGCGCAGTCGAGCCTGTCTGGTTTCCAATCACTCCACCAACCGCGGCACCCGTCGCCGCGCCGACGACTGCGCCCTTCTGTTTCTGGCTCATTCCCGCGCAAGCGCTTACCACTAATGTGCCCGCGATCAAAAGCGCAGGCAGCGCGCGCGACGATCTCTCCCTTCTCATGGCAGCCTTCCTTTCAAAGCGTCTGCTGGAACCGGTACAAGTTGGGTGCCACCTGGAAGCGGGAAGCGGGAAGCGGGAAGAGGGACGCGGGAAGAGGGAACGATCAGAAGCCCTGGCCCATCCGCGCCGTAAACTTCCATGGCCCGTGTGTGTCGATCGGGCGCGTTACGCCTGCTGCTAATGCGCCATTGAAGAACGTGATGAGGAACTCCGCGGAGGCGCGGACCCCATCAGTGGCACGTGAGACGGGAACTGGCATCCCGGTCGCGCTATCCACTACAGTGCCGAGTTCCATGAGCGCAATTGCCGCCTTCTGGTTGGACACTTCGGTCCAAGCCGCGTGAATGCCGGCGGCTAGGCCCGGCGCAATTCCCGGCACTATGAGTTCGCTGGGGAGGTGAATCGGCGCACGAAGGAACGGGAAAGTGTACCCCAGAACCGCTCGGCTCAACATGGCGTGGTCGCCAGCGAACTCCTTGTATCCGTACGCGCTCAATCCTTCGGCGCCCCCTATCTCAAACAACACCTGAGGAACTGGCTCGCCCAGTATGGTGCCAACATCGCCTCGCGCGTAGAGTTGAAACGGTCCGATCTCATGCCTCGCAGCCGTACGCAGCTCGATCCTTTGCCAGCGCATTCCACCGTCGGCCCGCTCGTAATGGATTCTGGCGCCAACACCGCGATCGACGAAAAGCCCGCTGACTTCTGGATTGAGCTCGAGAGATCCGACAGTTCTGAAGTAACTCCCTTCGCGTATGCCTCGATTGGGACGAAATCCACCGCCTTTCTCCACGTACAGTCCGCGCGAAATATTCTGCTTTACCGCGTTGTCCCGCGCTGGGCCGATCTCTAACCGAACCAACGAGCGCCTATTGTCGCCGAGCGCCCGGCTGACGAATGCACTCGCGCTCGTGCGGTCGAGGTAGTCGAAGTCGTCGACGCTTCCGAGAAGGGCCGACAACGTTGCGCCCCACGAAAACGGGAGCTGGAAATCGTTCGTGTTTGCGAGCGACCGCTCCACGCGCAGTCCGATGTTCGTCCTGCCACGTTTCTGGTCAATACCGATCATTCCACGCGCAGTGCGCTCCGCCCACGCCCAGCCAACCGACCCGCGCGCAAAAAGATTCGAAGTATTGCCGCCCCCGCCCGGCCCGCCCCCGGGCCCCCCAAGCTCCTTCTCGAACGCAACGCCGGTGAACAATCCCTCGATGCGATTGAAGCGAAATACGTCCCCGAGCGTTCGCGGACGAAAACGAAATCGAGCTGTGTGTTCGTCGCTTCGCCAACCTTCCGGCGCAAGATCGTCGAATTGACTGTAGTACACGTCGGTGCTAGCGGCGCCGAGCGGTCTTTCCCAGTCCTTGAAGCGCTCCTGACTTGTGCCGGACGCGAAGGTGAGATTGTGTCGAACACCCGGCGGCGCTTCCGG
>DASWCI010000420.1:0-3133 GCA_036390195.1 Gemmatimonadaceae bacterium | reverse complement strand
CGTCGTCGACCAAATCAAACACGGTGCGGCGTCCCGCCGGATCAGAGCGCGTTGTCAGCACACCGGCGGGCTTGTTGAGAACGATCCAATGCGGTGCAACGGGCGCGCCCACCGCCTTGCCATCAACGGTGATCTTGTCGTGCTCAGTGTCGACGCTCTGCCCGATCGCCGCGACATTTCCATTTATGCGCACGCGGCCAGCGGCAACCAACTCCTCAGCCCCGCGACGTGAAGCGACTCCGGCGCGCGCCAGCGCGCGCTGAATTCGCATGGATTCGGGCATCAATCTGCCCGCGGGGGCGCCTCGCCGTTGTCCTTGGTATCAGCAACTGCCGCAGGTGTCGCCGAACGAGGCGCTCGCAGCGCGATTGCGAGCTCGTCGGCTCGCGGGAGCTCCTCCAGATGCCGAAGCGCAAACTGCTCGAGGAACGATGGTGTCGTTCCATACAGCAGTGGGCGGCCAAGCCCTTCACCGCGCCCAAGGATGTCGATCAAGCCCCGTTCGTGGAGCGACTTGAGAATCGCTCCAGCGCCGACACCCCTTATCTCTTCGATCTCGGCTCGGCCAATTGGCTGTCGATAGGCAATTATTGCCAGCGTCTCGAGTGCGGCTGCGGACAAACGCTGTGGCCGCGCCGCAAGCTGAGCCCGCTCGATCGCTTCGGTGTACTCGGGCCGCGTCAGAATCTGCCATCCACCTGCAACCTCGACGAGCTCTACTCCATGACCGTCAGTATCGTAGTGGGTGCGCAGCTCTTCGAGGGCAGCCTCCAACGTCGTCTCGCCTTCCTCGGCGTGCGCCGCGATCGCGCGCAAATCGGCGACGGCGACGGGCGTGGCGCTCGCGAAGAGCGCCGCTTCAAGCAGCTTGGCCAGAGGAGTCACGTGTGATCTCAAATGCGGCGAATGCGCGAGGCTGCATCAAGCGAAGCTCTCCCCGCTTCGCGAGCTCGAGTAGCGCGAGCAGCAGCGACAGAACTTCCCACGGCTCTGCCTTTCGCGGCAGAATGTCTTTCCATTGCGCCCGCGCACGGATCGCGAGCAACGCACGGACGATTCCTATCGCGCCATCCACGTCGAGTGCGCGCGGAACGACATCGTGAATGTGCGGCTTTCTCGCCAACCGCAAAACGCGATCGACAGCTGACAGAAGCTCGGGCAGCGAGATCGTCAACGGACCAGCCACCGGTACTTCAACCGCTTGCTGACTGTACGCGCGCGCGAATCGTCCGCGGCGCTCTTCGCTGCGTCGCTCCAGGACGTCCACGACTTCGCGCACCTGCTGGTACTCGAGTAAACGTCTCACCAGCTCGGCGCGTGGATCCTCCCAAACATCCTCCCCCTCGCGACGCGGCAAAAGCATCTGCGCCTTGATGCGAACGAGGCGAGCCGCCATCTCGAGATAATCGGCTGCCTCGTCGAGCTTCAATGACGAAATTCGTGCCAGGAACTGCTCGGCAATTCTGGCGATGGGGATGTCGTAGATGTCGATCTGCTCGTCGCGGATAAGGGTGAGCAGGAGATCGAGTGGTCCCGAATACTCCGCCAGCTCGACGACGAAAACTTCCGATGCCGCTGACTCGGCGACTGTGATGGAACCGGAGAGCTGGGTGCTCACATCGTCCATGGACTGGGGATGATGTAGGGAAACACTGCGCGAGTCGCCACCGTATCGAGGAAGAAGACCGGAGCAAACCAGAGGTTCAGCAAGGGCCGACCGAAAGTGAGCAGCACGATAAGTATCAGCAATCCTTGTGCGCCGAGGCGCTGGTAGTTGAGGGCCCAGGCTGGAGGAAGAAGGTACTTGAATACGTGCGAGCCATCCAACGGCGGGATTGGTATCAGGTTGAACGCAACGAGTGCGAGATTGATCACGATGCCGAAGCGAAGCATTGTTTGAATGATTGCGCCGGTCGTGGCAAGCGGGCCAATCGCACTTCCGATAAGGCCGACAATGATTATCAGCGGGATGCACGCCAGAGCGATCACCAGATTGGTCGCCACTCCTGCCAGCGATACGATGATGTCACCCCGCTTGAAGTTACGATAATTCCTCGGCACGACGGGAACGGGTTTTGCGCCTCCGAACGCCATCGTTCCGTGACTTCCGACGAACGTGAGCAACGGCATGATAATCGTCAGGAAGGGATCGATGTGCGGCAACGGATTCCATGTAAGTCTGCCGAGTGCGTAAGCGGTCGTGTCTCCCTGCTTCAACGCAGCGTATCCGTGCGCGTACTCGTGAGCCACCATGGAAAAGAGAAGTACAGGCGCAACGAGGATGAAGTATTGAAATTGATCCAAAGTGTCGGTGTCGTTGTTAAGCGGCGCGTTCAAGTTAGCATTTCTCTCAGCAGATTTCACTTAGTCTGCCCGTTGACCTGAACGCTTCGGTCTGGCAAATTTCGCCACTACACCACAGCCAGAAATTCCCGGAGAGTCAACTCGTGCCCAATCTTGCTTCAGCGAAAAAGAACATGCGGAAATCACGCGCCGCTGCAGTCCGCAATCGCGCCCAGAAATCGGCGCTTCGCACCGCGCTCAAGCGCGCGTCTACTGGAACTCCCGAGGAGCGCCTGGCTGCAGTCAAGCTTCTCGACCGTGCCGCGCGAAAAGGACTGATCCACCGCAATGCAGCGGCTCGCTACAAGAGCAGATTGGCTAAGCCCGGCAGGTAAACGCCGACAAAAAAAGGCGCCTCGGCGTCTTTTTTTTTACCAGGAAATCGAAAGGCGCCTCCGGGCGCCTTGTTTTTTTACTTCAACTGCAACTGAACAAGACGTCAGCCCGGAGCCTTGCAGCTCACTGCTATCAGCCTCACTACGTCGGGACGTAATTGGCGCCGGTCAAGGCACAATCAACTGCTTGTGCCATCACGCCACGAAGTGGCGTCCCGACGTTTTGAGCCTGATAGCTGTCAACGTTAGTCAGCTCAGGCTGACGTCTTGTTCAGTTGCAGTTGCAGTTTCCCCGGAATTACCGGGATGAACTCTACATCGTTGCGAGCTCGCCGCCGCAACGTTCGCAGTACCACTCAGTGGGATAGTTCGCCGCGCCGCACTCGGGACACTTGAGGGTCTTGTGTTGCTCCGATCTCGGATCCTGGGTGCCGCCGGTTTTTGGTACCGACGGT
>DASWCI010000419.1:0-2467 GCA_036390195.1 Gemmatimonadaceae bacterium | reverse complement strand
CACGGCTGCGTGAAAAGTGAGAAGCGGATTCACCTCTTCGACCGGAAAGTCGGTCCCATTTGGAATCACCACACCGGTGTTGAGCAGCGACCGCCAGGCATAAGCACCCCGAATCCGCTGTGGGCCGAGCCTGCCTTCAGCCCACCGCATGTCGCTCGTCTGATGCGTTGCCTGCATCGAGGGAATCACGCCGAGCTTCGCGAAGCGCGGGATATCCTGCGGAGTAAGCACCTGCGCGTGCTCGATCCGAAAGCGATGATCGGCTTTCGGAATTTTCTTCAGCGCCGAATCGAACGCGTCGAGCACGATGCGATTGCCGCGATCTCCGATCGCATGTACGTTGACCTGAAAGCCGCGACGCAACGCGGCCTCGGCCCAGGCGCGAATGTGCTCCGGTCTCGAAACGAGCAGTCCCGAGTTGGTAGGATCGTCGCTGTAGGGCGCGAGCAGAGCGGCGCCACGCGAGCCGAGCGCGCCGTCGGCGTAAAGCTTGATGGCGCGAATCCACAGATGTCCGTCGTAGAGCGCGCTCTGCGGTCCGCGCTGGATATATGGATTTCGTAAGGCTGCCGATGATCCTGGCTCGCCGGGATCGCTCAGCATGACGTAGTTCCGCAGGTTGTAATTCCCCGACTTCGCGAGCTCCTCGTAGATGCCGATCGTCTGAGCGTCCTCGCCCGGATCGTGAACCCCCGTCAGACCCCAGCGATTGGCCTCGGCAATTGCGGCAAGAATCGCCTTTCTGTTATCGGCACGCGACGCTACCGGGATCGCGCGGTCGATCAGGTTCTTCGCGTTGTCGACGAAGACACCCGACGGCGCGCCATTGGCAAGCCTCATGATGCGCCCGCCCGACGGATCACCCGTCGTAGCCGTGACGTGGGCGAGCTCCATCGCCTTCAAGTTTGCGAGTAACGCGTGGCCGTCGATGCGAGTGAGCACCACCGGGTTGTTCGGGAATGCGCGAGAGAGCGCGTCGTGAGTCGGAAACTCCTTCGTCGGCCAGCGGTTCTGATCCCAGCCTCTGCCCAGGATCCACTTCCCCGGAGGCACATCCTTCGCCCACGCTTTCACGCGATCGATCACTTCCTCATACGACGCCGATCCCGCCAGATTCACCCGTTGCAGCGTGTTCCCAAGGCCAAGCAGGTGCGCGTGGGCATCGACGATTCCCGGAACGACGGTGGCACCACGCAAGTCGATGACCTGCGTCGCCGGGCCGGCGAGTGCCTTGGCCTCGGCGTCGGATCCGACGAACAGGATGCGCTCGTGTCGAACCGCGAGGGCAGAAGCGACAGGACGGGCGTTGTCGACGGTGTAAATGCGGCCGTTGGTGAGAACGAGATCGGCCGATGCCTGCGCTTCGAGCACGGCTGGTGCGAGCGCGACAACTGCAAAGTAGGTTGAGAGATATTTCATTGCGCCGGAGTTTGCGGCGTGGACTGCTTCGACACAAGGCACCTCGGAGATGAACAGGTCGTCCGCTACCCATCTCGCCCTAATGATTGCGCTGGCGGCGTGCGCGCATCTGCCGTCGCAGCCACGTGGGCGCCCGACCTACTGGGGCTTCACCGGACCATGGGACAGACGCAGCGACGCATCGGTACAAGCGCACGGCGGCAGCCTCGACCAGATCATCAGCGGCTGGATTGCGCTCGACACGACGAGCTTTCGTCCGGTACGACTTTACCCGGACAGCGTGGGTGGTGACAGCACTGTTGCATCGCGCGCGATGGCGCTCATCACTACGTCTTTCGGAAGCCGCTTTCATCCGGAAATAATCCGAGGGCTTGGCGAGAACCCCGAGTTCGCGGCGACTACTGCCGGCGCGATCGCGTCTCTCGTCGATTCAGGCCATTACCGTGGCGTAGTGATCGACTTCGAAGGAATGACGCCGCGCGATCTCGATCGCCTGCTAACGGTCACCAAAGCAGTCGCCGATTCTGTGCGAGCCCACGGCGTCTCGACAGTCGTCATTGCAGTTCCAGCCGGCGACACTGCGGCGTATCCGGCCGCTCTCCTGGTGCAGTCCGCGGATCTCATCATGCCGGTTCTTTACGATCAGCACTGGAGCACTTCCCCGCCCGGGCCGATCGCAACTCCGGAGTGGGTCGCGCGCAACCTGGGCGCGCGAGTAGCGGAGGTCGGAGCAGCGCGAATCGTAGCGGCGTTTCCTCTCTATGGTTATCGCTGGCGAAAGAGCGCGGAAACCGAAGTCATTAGTTATGACGATGCACGTCGCCTCACCACGATGACTAACACGCCGCTGACGCGTGACCACGCATCGGCGACGCTGCACGCAGCGTCGCCGGAAGGATGGGAGCTGTGGGTGAGCGACCGCGTCCTGCTCGAGACGTTGGTGCGCACCGCCAGGCAGCTCGGCGTATCTGCGTTTGCGTTATGGCGGCTCGGACTGGAAGATCAAGCGGTCTGGGAATTCATCGGCCAGTCGCAACTCGCCGGGCGT
>DASWCI010000418.1:0-3531 GCA_036390195.1 Gemmatimonadaceae bacterium | reverse complement strand
AGGAAGGCCTCTACGAACGGTCGCGCATCTACGCCACCGACATTAACGAGGTCGTGCTGCAGCGAGCCAAAGCCGGAATTTTCCCTCTCGAGCGAATGCAGGAGTACACCGACAACTATATCCGCGCCGGAGGCAAGCAGTCATTCTCCGAGTATTACACGGCGAAGTACGGCGGTGCGTTGTTCGACCAGTCGCTTACGAAGCACGTGGTATTCTCGCAGCACAACCTCGTCACCGATCGCTCATTCAGCGAATTCAACGTCATCCTTTGTCGGAATGTTCTCATCTACTTCGACAAGACGCTCCAGTCGAAGGTGCACGGCTTGTTTTACGAAAGTCTCCCGATGTTCGGAGTGCTGGTCCTCGGTAGCAAGGAAACGCTTCGGTTCATGACCCACGAAGACTGCTACGAACAGATAGCGCCACCGGAAAAAATTTTCCGGAAGGTGAAATAGACGTGGCATACTCGATCGTCGCGCTCGGCACGTCGTGGGGAGGATTGTCCGCGATGAAGGAGCTCCTCGGCGGTCTTCCGAAGAAGTTTCCGATTCCGATCGTGGCGGTGCAGCACCGGGGCAAGGATTCCGAGAAGCTGCTCGCGCAGCTTCTTCAGGACGCGACGGATCTCAAAGTTTGCGACATCGAGGACAAGGACGTGCTGTGCGCCGGAACCGTACTTCTCGCGCCGGCGAACTATCACGTGCTGATCGATTCTGCTTATCTGTCGCTCAGCGTTGAAGAGCCGGTGAGATTCAGCCGGCCGTCTATCGACGTGACCTTCACATCGGCGGGCGATGCGTACGGCTCTGCCGCAATCGGTGTCGTCTTGACCGGTGCAAACGATGATGGGGCGCGCGGGCTGGCGCACATTGTGAAGCGAGGCGGACGCGCGCTGGTACAGGATCCCAAAACCGCCGAGATTCCAATCATGCCCAAGGCTGCGATCGAGCTGGTGCCGACTGCGGAGGTAGTTCCGCTCAAGAAGCTGGCGCGGCGGCTGATCGAGTTGAGTAAGGAAAATGCAAAAGTGAAGGCTGGCAGGAGAACGAGGGTATGACGACCGATCGGGCGATGAGCGTAGCCACGAGCGATCCCGCCAGGATCAGCGCAAAGACGGACGAGAGAGCGAACATCCTGCTCGTCGACGATCGTGCTGAAAATCTTCTCGCGCTGGAAGCAATCCTCGAACCGTTGGGGCAAGTCCTCGTTCGCGCCAACTCGGGATCCGAAGCTCTCAAGCAGGTACTGATTGTGGACTTCGCCGCGATTCTGCTCGACGTGCAGATGCCGGGCATGAACGGCTTCGAGGTGGCCGAGATCATCAAGTCGCGTGAGAGATCGCGCACGATACCGATCATCTTCCTCAGCGCCATCAACAAAGAGGAGGCGTACGTATTCAAGGGTTACTCGATGGGTGCCGTTGACTACGTGTTCAAGCCGTTCAATCCGGACGTGCTGAGATCGAAAGTCGCGGTGTTCGTCGATCTTTTCGTCAAGCAGCGTGAGCTGCAGCGACAAGCCGAGCTGCTGCGTAATGCCGAGAAGCGTGAGCTGGAGCTGGAGCATCGCACGTCGCTGCTGGAAGCCGAGGCGCGTTCGGCGGCGAAGTTGTCACAGATGAACGATGAGTTGCACCGGCGTCAGGTTGCTCTCGAGCAGGCGATGGGCGCGCGCAACCGCTTCTATGCTTCGATGAGCCACGAGCTGCGCACACCGATCAACGCAGTAATCGGTTATAGCACGCTCCTGCTCGACAACATTTACGGTCCGCTCAATGTCAGACAGAAGGAAGGTCTCCAGCGCACGCTCAAGGCAGCGCGTCATCTGCTCGAGCTGGTGAACGATGTTCTCGATCTCTCCAAGATCGAAGCGGGCAAGATCGAGCTCTCGCTCCAGCCGGTGATGTTCCCAGCGCTAATCGAGGACTTGTTCGTGACCGTCCGGCCGCTGGCGGACGAGTATGGCTCAATGCTCAGTCTCGACATGGAGAGTGAGCCGTTCACGATTGTGAGCGATCCACGGCGGGTGCGTCAGATACTTCTCAATCTGCTCTCCAACGCGATCAAGTTCGGCGAAGGAAAACCGATCCGTGTCGGCTGCAAACAGAACGACGACAAGGGGGTACAACTGGAGGTAATCGATCAGGGAGTGGGAATAGCGCCGGACGACATGCCGCGCATCTTCGAGGAATTTGTCCAGGTGACGGAATCGAAGCAGCCGGGCACCGGGCTTGGACTCCCGATCTCGAGGCGACTGGCGCAGCTGTTGGATGGGTCGCTCACGGCCTGTTCGACGCCTGGCGTTGGCAGCACTTTTCGTCTCACTCTACCGGCCTCTTCAGGGGACGATGCAGTGCCAACCGCCGAGTTAGCCGCCGCTACGGTGGCATAACTACAGGCTTTTATTGGCATGGAGCCTGCCCTTTATAGTAGGACCGTCGCGTTGCGCGGGGGTCATATCTGGAGGCATTAAAATGCACAAAAAGTTACTAATCCTTCCGGCCGCGTTCCTCGCCTTCGCATGCGGGGGAAACGACAAAAAGGTCGATGAAGCTTTGAATTCCGATTTGTCGACGGCCGCACAGGCGCGACCCTACACTCCGCTGGACAGCATCACCGCTGCGGAGCGCGCAGGTGTCGCAACTTCAACTGCACCTACCGCGCTGAGAAGCACAGCTACTGCTCCGCGGACTACGGTCCGCAGAACGTCAACTGTGCGTCGCACGAGCTCGCGCTCGTCTGGGGGATATTCTACCGCCCCGGTTTATAGCGCTCCGGCTCCTCAGCCAACGGTCGTGAAGCACACCAAGCGTGATGCCGCGATCGGAGCAGGCGCCGGTGCAGTGATTGGCGCGGTCACCAGCAGGAACAAGGTGAAAGGCGCGATCATCGGTGGCGCAGCCGGCGCGATACTCGGCGGCATCATCGGGAACAACGTCGACAAAACCAAGAAGTACTAGCACGTCTGGTCAGCGCCCGCACTCAGTGAGTGCGGGCGCTTTTTTTAACTGCAACTGAACAGGCGGGAGGTGTCAGTAGCGTAGTTGCCGGCTAATTAGTTCAGGACGCCCGGACTTGCCTCAGCGGCATTCAGGGTACGGGCAGTTGCTTGTGACTTGATCCCGCATGAGAAAGTCATGGCGTAGTGAACTAAAGAGCTCGAATCTGTGCCACTGGCAACTCCCACCTGTTCAGTTGCAGTTGCATTGTTCCGCTTGCCGTTGTTCCTCCAGTCGTTTACGATCAACCCCGCATGACTTTGGAAACAAAAGTGGTAGTGTCGAAAAATGGCGATGTACCCCTACGGGCTCTCTGTGTTGCGCGCCATTGCTTTTTGAGCGAGCACATCGCTCGCTATTTCGCCCAAATGGGCATCGAGACGACCAATGCAGTCGGCCTCGATTCGGCCGCCCAGATAGTCAGTGAGGTCGCGCCCGACGTCGTGATCTGCGACTACGACGTGCTCGCGACGCTCCCTCTCGAGAAATGGGAGAACGATACGCTTCTCTCGAATACTCCCGTCATCGCGGTC
>DASWCI010000417.1:0-6217 GCA_036390195.1 Gemmatimonadaceae bacterium | reverse complement strand
AGACCAAAGCATCCGATTATTTCGCCCTGTGCCATTTTCGGCAGATACTCGCGCTTCTGCTCCTCGCTACCGAACGCGTAGATCGGATACATCACCAGAGCGCCCTGCACCGAAGCGAATGAGCGCACTCCCGAGTCGCCGCGCTCCAGCTCGTGCATGATCAGTCCGTACGCAACGTTGTTGAGACCGGCGCAGCCGTACTCGTCGGGTAGGTTGGCGCCGAACATCCCGAGCTCTGCCATCTCCGGCACCAGGTGGCTCGGAAATCTTCCCTCTATGTAGCAATCGCCGATGATGGGTAAAACTTTTTCATCGACGAAGGCGCGGATCGTATCGCGGACGGCGCGCTCCTCTTCTGACAGTACACTGTCGAGATTATAGAAATCGGTCATGGGGGAAAGTTAACTGCAACTGAAGGGCGGGAGGCGCCAGCTGTTAGGCTCGAGGCGTTGGGCCACTACGTCGGGACTTCACTCATGCCCTTCAGAGCACAGACAACTGCCTGTGCCATACGCCGAGCAGAAACGTCCCGACATTCTGACCTCTAGCCTCGCGCCCACACCGCTGACGCTTCCCGCCCGTTCAGTTGCTTTTCTCGCTAAGCAACCGCGCGGCACGCCAGAGGAGTGATGCCAACCGCGCGTGCCTTCGCCCGGAAGCTCGAGCCATGATCGACTACGAGCCCGTGCTCGTCCTGCCACTGATGCACCATCTCGTGCAGCAGCGTGTGCAGCGCCTCGTCCCAACCGTCGCGGCGGATGTGTCGCCTGCTTATTACGATCTCCGGCTCGCAGCCTTCGCTCGCGGGACTGTAATGGCCGAGCCTGCTCTTCATTCGACGGGAGACACGGATCGGAACAGCGTGCAGCACGCCACCAAACCGCTCGCTGTTGTAGGTGGAATGCCAGCGCGACAGCTCACGAATCAGCGGCAGGTCAGCGGGATTCGCTCGCTCCGGTGAGCGCTTCCGGTGCAGTGTGTCGATCGGTCTCGCGACGGGAAATTCGAGGATCGTTCTCCGCGCCTGGTTACGCGCGACGCGCGTCCGCCCATGCACGAAGGTGATGATTGCCTTCCAGACCTCCTCGTTTGCGCCGAGGAAGCTGTTGTGGATGCGAAGCTCACCGCCGCTGTAGCTCACGACGACGGTGCGATTGGTCGTCAGTCTAACCCGGTACTGTGCGCCGAGCCCGAGCCGCTGCAGCCGCTCCGTGAGCTCCTCCGCGTTTCGTGGTGGCCCTTCGCCCAGCTCCAGCGTCAGCTGGTCGAGATCACTCAGCCGCCACATACTCCGATCGCTTGAAGCATTTGTGCGGACCTTTCACGAACGTGCGATGCTCCTTTGACCACACGTGCGTAGTCACATCGATCGTTTCGAGCCCGATGCTGATGACGTTGACTGAAGAAGGCCTGCCTCCTCGAGATCTGTTCGAGATCGTACCCGCGGTCGAGATCACGGTGCCCTTCCTCGTGTGCTCGATGTAGTGCACCGATTCCTGGTGATCGTGACCACAACACACTAAATCGACCCCCATCTCGGCGAAAGCCCCGAGAATCTTCTGCGTGTTCTTCAGCCCGTGGCGCTGGGACAGCTCGCCCCGCACCGGGTTGTGGTGCATCACGATCACCCGCGCATCCTTAGGTGCGGACTTCTCGAATAGCTCCTTCGCCTTATCCAGCTGATGCTTGTGGATGTCTCCGATTATTGAGATATCGCGGAGGTTCCAGGTCAAAGTGCGGCGCGTGACTCCATGCGCGGTGTTGATCCCGACGAACGTCGCGCCCGGAACGTGGAGAACCGGCTCCAGATTCCGATCGATGAACTTGCGATAGTTCTCATAGACCTTCGGCTTGTGGCCGAAGCCAAGGGGCGCTTTCCACCACGCGACATCGTGATTGCCAGGGACCGTAATGACCCTGCTCACCCGCTTGGCGTCGCGCACGAATGCCGCTGCCCTCTGAAACTCCCCCGCTCTGGCGCGTTGGGTGAGATCACCCGATATCACCACCACGTCGAACTTTCCCTCATGGATGATCAGCTCAATGGCCTCGATCTGCTCGGGCACTGCTGGCCAACCGAAGTGGAGATCCGAGGCGTGGAAGACACTGGTCACGGCATCGGCCTTCTTGATCCCGGCGGGGTCAGGGCGCGACGACGAGATCCGCGAAGTGCCTCGCGACGCTGGCCGTGAGCGCGGGAGATAGGGTAGTCATCGGATCGCTCGACACCTCGAACACCGAGAGGATCTTAGCCATGCGCGCGTCGATCATTACGACGCGCAAAATCGCAACGCCCGTACCACCATGGCTCTCGAGTCTGAGCTCGACGGGAAGCAGGGCATACCGCTGTCCCTTCAGACCGACGAGTCCGCGCACCTGTGACGCGAGCGGTTCTCGCAGGGATTGGTCTGACAGAACACGCGCGCGCAACCACTCGGCCGAGAGTGAGCGCGCGTCTGCCATCACGATGCTGTTGAGTTTCGAAGCGCGCTCGATCTCGCGGCCGAATGTCCACATCTGTCCGAGTCCGCGAGCTGTCAAGACGGCTTCGATCTGATCGTCGAGAGCGGCGAGAAAGGCGGCTCGGTTCGGAATCTGTTGCTGCCAGCGGAGGCTGTCCGTCGTGGCGAGATACTGAACTGGAAAGACTACGATCTCCTGCCCCGTCATCCGCTCGAGTGGACGCGCTGGGACGGGAGACGCGCCCGGCTCCGGACTTCGTGAAGCGCACGCCGTTAAAAGCGCGGCGACGGCAACGAGAAAGAGATTTCGCAAAGGCGGCGTGGGCGGCTGGGCGGTCGACGGAGGCAGCGGCGGTCGGAGGTGCTGGGTTTGGATTGCGGGGAAAGTTAACGCATACTCAATTTCATCGGCATAAGCAGCTACCGATCGCATGCGACGACTTCGCGCCATTCTCGTTTGGTCTTTCGTATCGGCCCTCGGCGCCACCAGCTTTGCGTGGCTCGCGCTCTCGCGCGGCGAGCCGGTCAATGCCGCGTGGCTCCTTGTCGCGGCGCTATGCACGTACGCGGTCTCCTACCGGTTCTATAGCAAGTTCATCGCGACCAAAATCTTCGCGCTCGATCCGGCTCGACCGACACCTGCTCTGCGTCTCAACGATGGGCGCGACTTCACGCCGACGAATCGCTGGATTGTTTTTGGCCACCATTTCGCGGCGATCGCAGGTCCGGGGCCGCTCGTCGGTCCGACGCTCGCCGCACAATTCGGATTTCTACCCGGCGGGCTCTGGATAATCATCGGCGTTGCGCTCGGCGGCGCAGTGCAGGATTTCGTGATTCTCTGCGCATCGGTGCGGCGCGATGGAAAGTCGCTGGGCCAGATGGCGAAGGAAGAGATCGGACCGGTCGCGGGCTACACCGCGCTCGTCGCAGTGCTCGGAATCATGATCGTTCTGATCGCAGTCCTGGCACTGGTGGTCGTGAACGCGCTCAAGGCTAGCCCGTGGGGCGTCGTCACTATTGGTCTTACGATTCCCACTGCGTTGATCATGGGCATCTACATGCGCTGGTTTCGGCCGCATCGCGTACTCGAGGCGAGCGCGATCGGCCTCGTTCTGTTGGTGGTCGCACTATTGGCAGGGAGATGGGTTGCGTCGAATCCGACACTCGCCCCGACGTTCACGCTCACCGGAAGGACGCTGGCGCTGCTCATCATGGCGTACAGCTTCTTCGCCTCGGTGCTGCCGGTGTGGCTGCTGCTGGCGCCCCGCGACTATCTCTCCGCTTTCGTGAAGATCGGGGTTGTGCTGGCGCTGGCGCTCGGAATTGTAATTGTGCTACCGCCGCTTCAGATGCCGGCGCTCACGCAGTTCACGAATGGGACGGGCCCGGTGTTCGCCGGAAAGATCTTCCCCTTCGCGTTCATAACCATCGCGTGCGGCGCGATCAGTGGATTCCATTCTCTCATCGCATCGGGGACGACGCCGAAGCTTCTGGCGAATGAGGCCGACGCACGAATGGTCGGCTATGGCGGAATGCTGACCGAGTCGCTGGTCGCGGTTATGGCGCTGATTGCAGCGTGCGTGTTGACGCCCGGCGTGTACTTCGCGATCAATGCGCCCGCGAGCGCGATTGGGACGACTGCGGCGAGCGCCGCAGCAGCGGTCCAGCACTGGGGATTCACGCTCGATCCGGCACAGATGCAGCTGCTGGCGCAGGATGTTGGCGAGAAAACGCTTCTTTCGCGCACCGGCGGCGCGCCGAGTCTCGCGGTGGGAATGGCGCATCTCTTTTCGCGGGTACTCGGCGGTCCAACGGCGATGGCGCTCTGGTACCACTTCGCGATCATGTTCGAGGCGCTTTTTATTCTCACCACCGTTGACGCGGGAACGCGGGTTGGGCGCTTCATGCTGCAGGATCTTCTGAAGCACGTCTGGGCGCCGATCGGACGGGTATCGTGGTACCCGGCGGTCGTAATGGCGAGTGGAGTCGTGGTCGCGATGTGGGGCTACTTCCTGTATCAGGGAGTGATGGATCCGCTCGGCGGCATCAACTCGCTCTGGCCACTCTTCGGAATCTCGAACCAGCTGCTCGCCGCGGTGGCGCTATGCGTCGGTACCACTGTCATCATCAAGATGGGGAAGGCGCGATACGCCTGGGTGACGATCCTCCCGCTCGCTTGGCTTGCAACAGTCACAATGACGGCTGGGTGGGAGAAGATCTTCTCAGCGGATCCGAAGCTGGGATTTCTTTCGCACGCGCGAATGGTCGCCGACAGATTGGCGATCGGGGTATTGCCAAGCGGCGTGCAAAACCTGGCGGATGCCAAGCGGCTGATCCTGAACGATCAGATCGACGGCCTGGTGGCCGGCTTCTTCCTAATCTCAGTTGTGGTGATCCTGATCGCATCTGGCCACGAGTGGTTCCGGGTGCTTAGTGGTCGCGAGATTCCGCGCACCACAGAGGTCCCTTTCGAAGCCGCGACTCGAGCCGCCTGAGCCAGCACCAATGACGTCTCAGCTCTCGATGGTGCACATCGTCACTCCATGTCGAACGTGCGATCATATTAGTTAGCATGACCAATCGTCTCGCTCTCGTCATCGACGATGAGCAGCACATACGTCGAGTCGTTAGCCATGCGTTGGCTGACGATTTCGATCGGGTGCTCGAGTCGGAAACAGGCGCAACCGGAATCGAGCTCGCTGCTTCTGAGCGCCCGACTCTGGTCGTATTGGATCTCGGCCTCCCCGACACAGCCGGCATCGATGTGTGCACAGAAATCAGAAAACGCTCGGACGCGGCGATTCTCGTGCTCTCGGCGCGGCACTCGGATCAGGAAAAAGTCGGTCTACTCGATGCCGGGGCCGACGACTATGTCACGAAGCCGTTCAGCACGAACGAGTTCAAGGCGCGCGTACGCGCGCTGCTTCGGAGATCGGTAGCTCCCATTTCGAGCGAAGCTACGATAATCGCATGCGGCGATCTGAAGATGGATATCGACGCCCACACACTCACGCGGAACGGCACGCTCGTCCATCTGACTCCCATAGAGTGGGACCTGCTCAGAGTCCTTATGAGAAATGCCGGCAAGACAATGACGCATCGCCAGCTTTTTAGTGCGGTCTGGACCGGTAGGCAGTACGGCGATGCGCAACAATATCTGCGCGTCCACATCGCCAACGTGCGACGCAAAGTGGAGACCGATCCCCTCACTCCGCGCTATATCGTCACTGAGCCCGGGGTGGGGTATCGGTTCGCAGCGTGCGGATAGTCGAGAGGCGCAGCGCTGTCTGGGCGGCGGCGTTTTTTAGTCTCGCGGCCGCGGCATTCATCCTGTTCACGTTCAGAGCGCATGTCGAAAAGGTCCACGTTGCGTTGGTCTTTCTGCTTGTAGTTCTCGGCTCGAGCGCATCGGGAGGTCGTATCCTGGGAGTGGCGATCGCACTGACCGCGTTCGTCATGTTCGACTGGTTCTTCCTTCCGCCGCAGTACACCCTGGTGCTGAGCAATCCGCTCGACTGGGTCGTCCTCGTCGCGTTTCTTGTAACCAGCTTCGTTGCCGCCGAGCTTCTCTACCGTGCCCGCGCCGAGCGGGCGGCGGTCGAAAGAGCCGAGGCGCTCCGTGAAGCCGACAAGCTCAAGGATGCTCTGCTTGCCTCGCTGTCACACGATTTACGGACGCCTCTCACTACGATCAAGGGTCTCGCTCACGAGCTCCAATCCATCGGTGACGAGCGGACTCTCATTATCGAAGAGCA
>DASWCI010000416.1:0-2931 GCA_036390195.1 Gemmatimonadaceae bacterium | reverse complement strand
CGCTACACTTCCGCCGCCGCTACCATAAAAGAGGAGTTCATCTGGGGTCATCACTCGGTCGCGGTCGCGGGCACGCACGGAAAGACAACGACGACTTCGCTGCTGGCGTGGGCCCTCGAGTCGGCCGGGCTCAATCCAAGCTTCCTGATCGGAGGAGTCGCCGAGAACTTTGGGACCTCGTTCAGATTGACTGATTCGAAGTATTTCGTGATCGAGGCTGACGAGTACGACACGGCGTACTTCGACAAAGGTCCGAAGATGTGGCACTACCTGCCGGACACGGCGATCGTCAACAACATCGAGTTTGATCACGCCGACATCTATCGGGATGAGGAAGCGTACAAGTTCGCTTTCGCGCGCTTCATCAATCTTATCCCGAAGAATGGGACGCTAATCGCTGGCTGGGACTCGCCGATCGTGCGCGAGCTGGCGCCAAAGTCCTTTGCACCGGTCGAGTCGTTCGGCTTTGGCGACGAAACGACGCTAGCTTCCGATCAGCCGCTCTGGCACGCGCGCGACGTCGAATTCAGCGAAAGCGGAACCCGATTCCGCGCGTTCAAATCCGAGGAGGAATGGGGAGTAGTCGAGACGCCTTTAGCCGGCGCCTTCAATGTGAGGAACGCTTTAGCGGTGATCGCTGCGGCGGAAGCGGTGAAGGCCGATCGCGACGGGGTGCGTGAAGGACTGCGCACCTTCACCAGTGTCAAACGTCGGATGGAAGTGCGCGGCGAAATTCGCGGCGTCGCGGTGATCGACGATTTCGCGCATCATCCGACGGCGATTCGCGAGACGATCGACGCGATCAGACAGAAGTACAGGGGCCGGCGAATCGTCGCTGTATACGAGCCGCGCAGCTACACGGCGCAGCGCCATGAATTTCAGCAGGATTACGTGAGAGCTTTTCGCGACGCGGACGAGGTAGTTTTTGCCGCGCTTTACCGTCCGGATCGGTATACAAAGGAAACTGCTCTGGATCTGGAGAAGCTGGTGCGTGATCTCGCTTCCGACGGCAAGGGTGCGAAGCAGCTCAAGGATGCGGACGCCATCGTCGCTGATTTATCGCCGCGTTTGAAGGACAGAGATGTTGTTTTGATAATGTCTAATGGGGGATTTGGGGGGATACACGAAAAGTTGCTCGGCGCCTTGGCGAGAGCAGCAGTTTAGCCCGCAGTTTACAGCCTCCGTCTCGGTGCGACGGGAGTGAGTTTCGCCGAGCCGGTTTTGGCGATGATTCCCAACTTGAGCACGGTGTTCCAATTGCGGCCGGTCGCGCGGCCAAGGCGCTTTTCGATCATCGCATTCGTCAGCTTCGAGCGTCCCTGTCCGTTCGGGTAGAAAATGTAGGCTTGCTTGCCTTTGGCCTTTACGGTCTCGGGGCCTTTGATGTCCGCCTGCAGCGCGGCGACCTCTTCCGGATCCGCCGCGCTCTTCAGAAACACAGCCACCAGAAGCGCCGGGTCGCGCTCGGCTTCCTTGCGGAAAGGATTCTGGCGAATCAACGTCTTCCACTCTTCGGGGGTGCGGACGAAGAAATCCACCTCGAGGGACAATCTCTCCAGTGCTTCCGTCTCCAGAAAGCGCTCGAGCTCCGCACCCGTTCGCACCTTGCTGCTGAAAATGAGATTGCCGCTCTGCAGCAGTGAGCGCACATCGTCCAGCCCAAGTTGCGAGAGAAAATTGCGCAGGTCGGTCATGCCGACCTGTCGATGACCGCCGACATTAATGCCGCGGAGTAGCGCGATGTGAGTTGTCAGAGCGAGCCGTCAGCCGTGATCGACACGCCAACAACCTAGCTCAGGCCGTGTGCTCCCGCGAGCGTGCACGGCGGCCATTTCCGCGTCTCGTCGAGCGGTGAGGATGCTCCCAGTCTCGCAAATGATCGAGCAGATAATCGAGTGAGAAGATGTGCCGCGAGTTGTCGGCCTTGCGTCGGAAGATCACCCGTGACCAGCCACGCATTCCCGTTGGAGTGTACCACTCTCCGTCCATGTGCAACTTGTCCCCGGAGATCGCACGTATCAAAACTCGCTCGTACTGCGAGCGGGGCAGCACGCGCTCGGGGAAGAGGTTGTCCCAGGTGCAAAGCCGGCCGACGTCTTCGTAGCCCGCCGGACGATCGTCGAGATCGAGCAGCGAAGGTGCGCGTCCCTTCATCACCGAGCCGATGAGACGAAGCGTGAACGGATCCGAATAGCGACGGATGTAGGGCCAGAAGTGCTTGGTGATCATGCCCGCCATCTCTCTGAGCGACATGAATCGCCCATCCGTTGTCGGCCATTTATCCGAGTCGATGTCGCAGGTGAACGGATTTTCGGGGAAGCAGTCATACCGCGCCAGCCATCCCTTGCGAGTGGTGTGCGGCATGGGACGGAACCCCCTGATGATCGGAATATCGGTTTCGTCCAGCACCCCGATGCTATAACTCGGCCAACGCATCACCTCACGCACGATGCCGACGATCAGAGTCGCGGTCGCAATCATGAGTGGCGCGTCGGGAGTAAAGTCGGCGGTAACCTCGATCCGATCACCGCGCGGTCTGACACCGATTCCTGTGGAGCGCCGATTCGCCGCGAGGATCATCACCGGAACGGGAAGAATGTGGGCCAGCAGATAGGCGAGCTCCTCGACGGTTCTTCTCGAGCCTTGCTCCAGCGGCGGAACCTCGAATGAGATGTTGTAGTGGGTGCTGAAGCCGGCGAGCTGAACATCGGCGTCGTGTGCCTGCTCCCACGCATCAAGCTCCTGCCGCACGAACAGGATTGCTTCCCACAGGGAGCGGCCGGCGCGCGCGGCGCATCCGCGTTCGATCTCGATTACTGGAGTGGCGACCTCTATCACTCCGGTATCGAAGTACACCGCTCCCCCCGTGGGCAGATGATACGACCTGCCCTTCCGGTGCATCATCTTCTCGCGGATGATCTTGCGCGGGCT
>DASWCI010000415.1:0-5054 GCA_036390195.1 Gemmatimonadaceae bacterium | reverse complement strand
ACAAATTCCCGAGAATTCCCTCAGCCCGTGGATCCTCGGGAAAATGCCTGATATTGCAGTAACTTAGGCCACTCGCAACAAATAAGTCAACCAAGCCGGGAACACACGTTCTTGGTGGCCTGTTTGATTGCGCAAGAAGTGGCGGAGCAATCGGTCGGCACCGACCGATCGACGCGATCAGGTCGCCGTGGCTTTCTCGGTAACGACGCGGACCTGATTGTTCAGCACCTGCATGAAGCCGCCACTCACATTGAAGCGGCGACCAGAGCCTCCACCGAGACGGAGCTGACCCTGACCGAGGAGCGCCATTAGCGGCGCGTGACCGGTGAGGATTCCGACCTCACCGTCGTACGCAGGGGCCACGACAGCATCCGTCTCGCCCTCGAACAGCACAGCCTCCGGAGAGATCACCGATACCTTGAGCATTGCTTACGCGTTGGAGAGCTTCTGCGCGGTCTCGACAACGCCGTCGATGCCGCCCTGCATGAAGAACGCCTGCTCGGGATACTGATCGAATTCGCCGGCGACAAGCCGCTCGAACGAGGAGACTGTCTCCTCGAGCTTCACGTACTGTCCGTTGATTCCCGTGAACTGCTCGGCGACGGCGAACGGCTGCGACATGAAACGCTGGATCCTCCGCGCTCTTCCCACGACGAGCTTATCCTCTTCGGAGAGCTCGTCCATGCCCAGAATCGCAATGATGTCCTGCAGCTCCTTGTACCGCTGCAGAATGCGCTGCACATCGGTCGCTACCTTATAGTGGCGATCTCCAATGAACTGCGCGTCGAGAATTCGGGAGGAGGAAGCGAGAGGATCGACAGCAGGATAAATACCGAGCTCGGTGATCGCGCGCGACAATACCACTGTCGCGTCGAGGTGGGCGAACGCAGTCGCGGGCGCCGGGTCGGTGATGTCGTCGGCGGGAACGTAGATCGCCTGCACCGACGTGATCGATCCGTCCTTGGTCGAGGTGATCCGCTCCTGCAAATCTCCCATCTCCGTCGCCAATGTCGGCTGATAACCGACAGCGCTCGGCATGCGTCCGAGCAGCGCCGATACCTCGGAGCCCGCCTGTGTGAAACGGAAAATGTTGTCGATGAAGACGAGCACGTCCGCATTCTCGACGTCGCGGAAATACTCGGCCACAGTCAGACCGCTAAGACCTACGCGAAGTCTCGCTCCCGGCGGCTCGTTCATCTGACCATAGATGAGCGCAGCCGAATTTAGAACGCCCGACTCCTTCATCTCGAGATAGAGGTCGTTTCCTTCACGCGTGCGCTCGCCAACTCCGCAGAACACCGACTTTCCGCCGTGGCCTTTCGCGACGTTGTTGATCAACTCCATGATGACGACAGTCTTTCCGACGCCTGCGCCGCCGAAGAGTCCGATCTTCCCGCCTTTAACGAATGGCGCAATGAGATCGACGACCTTGATGCCCGTCTCGAAGATTTCAGTCTTAGGCTCGAGGTTGGCAAACTCCGGGGCCGGTCGGTGAATTGGCCAGCGCTCGACGTTGTCTGGAATCGCCGGACCGTTGTCGACCGGATTGCCGAGCACGTTGAGAATCCTTCCGAGGGCCGCTTCGCCAACCGGAACCTTGATCGGACCGCCGGTGTCCTCGACGTTCATGCCGCGCACGACAGCGTCGGTGGACGACATCGCCACCGCGCGAACCTGGTTGCGCCCGATGTGTTGCTGCACTTCCACGGTGACATCGATGTCGACGCCGGAATCAGATTTCTCGCGAATGCGAAGCGCGTTGTAAAGCTCAGGCAGGTGCTCGGACTCGAACTCGACGTCGAGCACAGGACCGATTACCTGCACCACCCTCCCAATGTTTGCTTTTTTTTCTTCGGTCGGGCGCAGCTTTTTTTTCTCGGTGCGGACGGCAGTTGCCATGATTATCCCTTATCCCTGTAACGCGGCGGCACCGCCGACAATCTCGGCGATCTCCTGCATGATCTGCGCCTGGCGGGCGCGGTTGAATGTGCGGCGCAAAACGTTGAGCATCTCACCCGCGTTGTCGGTCGCGTTCTTCATCGCGGTGCGCTGAGCGCTCTGGAATCCAGCTTCGTTCTCGACGAGCGCCCGGTAGACCGAGTTCCGCACGTACGAGGGGAGAAGCTGGCTGAGAATCACTTCGGCCGACGGCATCAGAATGTAGTCGGGTTGTGGTCCCTTGCGCTGGGGGGGGGGTGGCGTCACCGGAAGCACTAGCTGCGATGTCGGCGGAGTCGAGAGCGCCGAGTTGTATTTCGAGTAGATGACATAGACGGCGTCTATCTCGCCCGACGCGAATCTCTCGATCAAGCCATCGACCAGCTCGGCGGCGTTGGCAACTGTGGGTTGCCCGGTGATGTCCGTGCGGCTCGAGGCAACTGCGCGGCCGATGTAGCGGAAGTAACCCAGTCCCTTCTTGCCAACGACGTGGAGCTCCTGTTCTACACTCTGTTCGCTGAGGCGCGCAAGGAGACTGCGCGCTTCCTTGAGAAGATTGGCGTTGAACGCGCCCGCCAATCCGCGGTTGCTGGTGAGAAGAATGATCGCTGCCTTCTTTGTCGCAGCTGGTTGACGCATCAGGGGGAAGCGCTCGGCCAGTTCCGGCGTGTAGAGATTCGCGATCACTTCGGTGAGCGAATTTGCATAAGGACGCGCGGCGACGACGCGATCCTGAGCGCGCTTCATCTTGGACGTGGCCACCATTTCCAGCGTCCGGGTGATCTTCCGCGTGTTCTCGACGGACTTGATCCGTCCCTTCAGCTCACGACCCTTGGCCATGCTCTAACGCTTCGCGGGTTTGAATTGTTGGTTGAAAGCCTCGATTCCTCTCTTGAGATCGGCTTCGGTTTCCTTGGAAAGAATTTTCTCGGAGCGGATCTTCTGTGGCACCTGTGGGAACTGCTTGTCCATGAACTCGAGAAAGGCGTGCTGCCAGTCCTTGATTTCACTGACCGAGATCTGGTCGAGGAATCCGTTCGTCACAGCATAGATCACCATGACTTGCTGCTCGACGGGCATCGGCTCGTACTGCCGCTGCTTGAGCACTTCGACCGTGCGCGCGCCGCGCTCCAGCTGCTTCTTGGTCGCCGCGTCGAGGTCCGATGCAAAGGATGAGAAAGCCTCGAGCTCGCGATACTGTGCGAGGTCGAGACGCAACCTGCCGGCGACCGAGCGCATCGCCTTAACCTGGGCCGAGCCTCCGACGCGTGACACTGAGATGCCGACGTTGACCGCTGGACGGACACCCGCAAAAAACAGGTCGGCCTCGAGGAAGATCTGACCATCGGTAATCGAGATGACGTTGGTCGGGATGTACGCTGAAACGTCCCCCGCCTGCGTCTCGATGATGGGCAGCGCGGTGAGTGACCCACCGGATTTCCGGATATTGCTCCCGTCGATGATCGACGGATCGTCACTCAGCTTCGCGGCTCTCTCGAGGAGACGCGAGTGGAGGTAGAAAACGTCGCCGGGAAACGCTTCGCGGCCGGGCGGACGACGAAGCACCAGCGAGAGCTGGCGATAAGCGGCTGCTTGCTTCGACAGATCGTCATACACGCAGAGCGTGGGCAGTCCCTCGTTGTACATGAAGAACTCCGCCATCGCGCAGCCGGAATAGGGCGCGATGTACTGCATCGGCGCTGGATCGGACGCGCCGGCGACGAGCACGATCGTGTACTCCATCGCTCCAGCCTGGCGCAGCTTCTCGACGACGGAAGCGACGGTCGAGTTCTTCTGACCGATTGCGACGTAAACGCAGATGACGCCGGTGCCTTTCTGATTGATGATGGTGTCGACCGCGATTGCAGTCTTTCCGGTTGCGCGATCACCGATGATCAGCTCGCGCTGTCCGCGTCCGATCGGAATCATCGAGTCGATGGCCTTGATACCGGTCTGGAGTGGCTCCTTCACCGGTTGGCGGACGATGATTCCAGGCGCTTCGGATTCGACCTTTCGCGTATGCTTGGCCTCGATTGGTCCGGCGTCGTCGAGCGGGCGTCCGAGCGGATCCACGACTCGACCCACGAGCTCGTGTCCGACAGGAACCTCGAGCACGCGGGCTGTGCGTCGAACCTCGTCGCCTTCCTTGAGCTGGAGATAATCGCCCAGTACGACGGAGCCGATGTTGTCTTCTTCGAGATTGAGCGCCAGGGCGGTGATCTTCTCGCCGGTCTCAGAGGACGTCACCTCGAGCATCTCGCCGGCCATCGCCTTCTGGAGACCATAGATGCGGGCGATGCCGTCCTTGACCTCGAGGACGGTGCCGACTTCCTCGACATCGAGCTCGTGCAGGTCCGCCGCTTCGATCTCGCGGAGGAGTATGTCCTTGATTTCGCCAGGGCGAAGGATCGTGTCAGTGGCCATTGATCTTGTGCTCTGAACTGGGTTTGCGGGCAGCTCGGAGACCCGCTCGGCTGGGGCTTCCGGAGCTTGTGAAATTTATCACAAGCTCCGTTCTGAGGCAATAATTTGGTATCTGGAAGACTTAGGCCGTGTCTTCCAAACGGGCGACTGCTAAGTGCGACTCCTGGTTCTGCCTTGCGCGAAGCGATCTATGAGATCGGTAGTACGCAGTCGAGCGAGCGAAGCCGGTCTCGTTCCGAAGATCCTTTGCGCGGTCACCGCCAGGTGCGACGATGACGCGAAGTCGAGGATCCGTGCGATGTCGCGAATGTCATGACCGGGATTCTTGGCGAGCTCCGCGGCGGCGATCAGCCGAACGAGATCGATCACGCGTTTGAGATTCGGCGCGCCCGGCCTGGCGAAGTTTCGACTCAGGTGCTCGCGGCTCAGCCCGAGGGCCTTTGCCAACTCCTTCGTCGTAACAGGGCGGCCGGAGTGAGCGATGATCACTTCCCACGCGCTTTTCTGGAGCGGCGTACTCAAGCCTAGTGCGTGGGGGGGCTCCCCAAGCGCGTGGCGAAAGCGAGTGAAGAACGCATGCGGCTGTACCAGGTCGCGCGCTGCGTTGTCGTCGATTCCTTCGACGATCACATCGACGAAGCCAAGCGCAGCGCAGCGCGCCGCTGACGGAGTATCGGATGGGAGGAGCGGCG
>DASWCI010000414.1:0-4292 GCA_036390195.1 Gemmatimonadaceae bacterium | reverse complement strand
TGCCGACGACATGGTCCAGCTCGCCGGCGGGCGCGGCTACGTCAAGCCATACCCCTACGAGCGGATGCTCCGCGATTCGCGAATCAATCGGATATTCGAGGGTGCGAACGAGGTCCTGCGTTTGTTCATCGCTCTCAATGGCGTGCAGGCTCCGGCACAGGCGCTCAAGCAAGTCGGCTCGGCGTTGCGCAGGCCGCTGCGGAATCTCGGCTTGCTGGGTGGTTACGCCACATCGAGGGTCAGACTTAGACTGGGTCAGACATCGACGCTCGATATCGACGTCCACGATCGCTTGAAGAAGCACAAGGAATATTTTGAGAAGCACGTCGCCGAGCTTGGGGCTGCGACGGACCGGGCCATTTTTCGCCACCGCGAGAAAATCGTCGACGGCCAGCTGGTACTCGAGCGGCTCGCTAACATGGCAATAGATCTGTTCGCGACGGCAACGGTAATCGCGCGAACTCAAAGCCTGATCGACGAGCGCGGCGTCGAGATGTGCGAACGTGAGATCACGCTGTGCGATCTGTTCTGCGTCGAAGCGGGTCGGCGGTTTCGTGCGAATCGCAACATGCTCGACTCGCGCGAGGAGGAGGTCGACGACACCCGGCGGTCAGTGGCGGGCGCGGTACGCTCGGCGAGAGGGTACTTCGTGACTGACGCTATTCTCGATGAATAGAGCTTAACTACAACTGAAGACTACCCGCCGGGGGCTGTGGGCGGACCGGCTAGGGGCTGCGGGCTCACTGTAGTTGCTCCTTATCCACCCCCGAGCGTCGGGATGAACTGTGGTGCCCGGCGATGCTTGGTGGCTTGCTCGTACGCGTACGCCAGCTTGATCAGCGTCGCCTCGCTGTAGGCGCGCCCGAAGATCGAGATCCCGACCGGCAGCCCACGTACGTATCCCGCAGGCACAGTGATGTGCGGATAGCCAGCGACTGCGGAGGCTGTGGAGTAGCCGCCGCTGTAATGATCCCCAGTAATCAGATCCGTTAGCCAGGCGGGCCCGCCCGTCGGAGCAATCAAGGCGTCGAGCTTGTTCTTGTTCATAGCTGCGTCGATGCCCTGTTCGCGGGACAGCTTCCGATCTTTCGCCAGCGCGGTGAGGTACGCTTTCTCGGTCAGCGGTCCCTTTGCCTGCGCCTTAGTCATGATGTCCTGGCCAAAAAAGGGCATCTCCTGATCCTTGTGCCGTTCATTGTATTCAATGATGTCCTTTAGCGTTCGCACGGGCGCATTTGGACCGAGTCCCACCAGATAACTATTGAGATCAGCTTTGAACTCGTAGAGCAGGACCTCGAATTCGCTGTCATCGAACTTCCCCGCAGTCGCGAGTTCGACCGGATCAATGACAATTGCTCCTTGCCGCTTCATGACATCGATTGCGTTAACCATCAGTGCGTCGACGGAGTCATTGAAGCCGAAATTCTTGCGCAGAACTCCGATTCTGGCTCCCCGCAAGCCATTAGGATCGAGAAAGCGCGTGTAATCGGCTTCACCGCGTCCACTGCTCGCCGATGTCGCGGAGTCGCGGGCGTCGACTCCAGCGATGACACCGAGGAGGATTGATGCGTCGCGTACCGTGCGCGCCATTGGTCCAGCGGTGTCCTGGCTGTGCGCAATCGGAATGATTCCCGCCCGACTTACCAAGCCGAGCGTGGGCTTGATGCCGACTATTCCGTTTGCAGACGATGGGCAGACGATCGACCCATCAGTCTCGGTCCCAATTGCGAGCGCCGACAGATTTGCCGAGACTGCACCACCAGATCCTGAGCTGGATCCGCATGCGTTGCGGTCAAGCACGTAGGGATTTTTCGCGAGTCCGCCGCGTCCGCTCCAACCACTCGTCGAGTGCGATGATCTGAAGTTTGCCCACTCGCTGAGATTGGCTTTCCCGAGGAAAATCGCGCCCGCCGCTCTCAGCTTCGCTGCAATAAAAGAGTCCTGTAACGGAATCGATCCCGCGAGCGCCAATGATCCGGCAGTCGTCGTCATCCGATCAGCGGTATCGACGTTGTCCTTGAGAAGAATCGGGATTCCGTGCAGGGGACTGCGCACTCTGCCAGCTTTCCGTTCCTGATCGAGTGAATCCGCAACCGAGAGCGCATCAGGATTGATCTCGATCACGTACCGCAGCATCGGTCCCTTCCGATCCAGCTCTGCGATGCGATCCAGGTACTGTTGCGTGATGGTTCGCGCCGTCAGCTGTCCCGCTGCCATCCTTGCCTGCAGATCGGAGATCGTCGCTTCCTCCAGCTCGAACGGAGGTACTGACCAGGGGCGGCTCGATACTTCCGGCAATAGTTCCCGATTGATCAGGGTTTCCGCAGCGAGAGTCTTCCCGCCGCCCGCCATTGCACCGGCAACCGCAGTAACGCGCACGAACTCTCTACGATCCATGTCGATTCACCTCGATGGAAGACCGGACCACAGCCGGGTCAGAGCATGTCTTGAGAATCGTCCCGCAGTTCTGACAGATCAGCTTGCACTTGAACACCTTTAGGTCCGCCGAACCACACACATCACAGAGCTCGATCTCTCCCATCAATCGAAGTCCAGTCCGAGATTCAGAGCGGGCGCGGAATGCGTGAGCGCGCCAATCGAGATCCAGTTGACGCCCGTCTCCGCGATCAGACGAACCGTGTCGATAGTCACGCCACCCGACGCTTCGGTCACTGCACGTCCCTGAACCAGCTTCACCGCCTCGCGCAGCTCCAGCAGCTGCATGTTGTCGAACATGATCACATCGACGCCCGCATCGAGCGCTTCACGCACCTGATCGAGCTTCTCGCACTCGACCTCGACTTTCATTCCGGCTGGCGCCAGCTCGCGGGCGCGCTTCACTGCCAGCGCGATGTCGCCATATTCCGTTGCGAGATGATTGTCCTTGATCAACACCGACGACGACAGGTCCATTCGGTGATTCAATCCTCCGCCGCAGCGGACGGCGTATTTCTCGAGGCGGCGCAGCAGCGGAGTTGTTTTGCGAGTATCGAGAATGTGTGCACCAGTCCCAGCAATCGCGTCGACATAGCGCGCGGTCATCGTCGCAATTCCCGACAGTCGCTGTACGAAGTTCAAAGCCACTCGCTCGGCGGACAACAATCCACGCGCGTGCCCGGAGAGAAACATCACAGGAGTCTGCGGCGCGACGCGGGCTCCGTCGGGATGCTCCACCCTCATCGTCACCGCAGGGTCAAGCTGCTCGAATGCTTCGCAGGCAAGAGGCAGCCCCGAGATCACGCCGCTCTGCCTGGATACCAGCCGGCACCGGGCGCGGCGATTCGACAAAACCGTCGCTGCGGTCGTGATGTCGTGCCTGGTGTCATCTTCCTCAAGAGCCGCCGCAATAAGTGAAGAGTTCTCTTTTTTTGTCAGCGGGAAGTGAAGTCCTTCCTCCCAGAAGAAGCCGTGAGCCGCGAGCTCACTCTCCTGCCGTTTGATCATTCGCCGGGATCTTCGGAAGCTTCGGGAACAGGGGACAGCGGTGTCTGACCGCCGATTGCGACCATTCGCTCAATGGCGCGGCGCGCGCGTGACGCGATTTCTTCAGGCACAGTAATGCGGTGCTCCGTCCGCTGCAGCGAGTTCAGCACCTTTGGGAGCGTAGTCACCTTCATGAACGCGCACACCGCCTTTTCGTTCGCCGGATAGAACGTCTTGGTCGGGTTCTCTCGGCGCAAGCGGTGGAGGATCCCGACTTCGGTCGCGACGATGAACTCATCGTTGTCGGATATCTTCGGACGCTTGATCATACCTTCGGTCGAAAGGATCTGAACTCCCACCGGATCTACGTCGCCGGCCGAGACGGCTTCCACGACACTGGTGGCGCAGCCGCACTCAGGGTGGATCAAAAACTCCGACCCTGGATGCGCAGCGCGCTGGAGTCTGATGTCCTCCGGATCGATGCCGGCGTGTACGTGACACTCGCCCATCCACACGTGCATGTTCTTTCGCCCCGTGATACGCCGCACGTGCGCACCCAGGAACATATCGGGAAGAAAAAGAACTTCCTGATCGGCAGGAACGGAGTTGACAATCTCGACCGCGTTGCCGGACGTACAGCAGTAATCGCTCTCCGCCTTCACTTCCGCGGTCGTATTGACGTAGGAGACCACCACCGCGCCCGGGTGCTCTGCCTTCCACTCCAGCAACTGCTCCGCATCAATGGTCGCCGCGAGTGAACATCCAGCTGCGAGATCGGGGAGTAGTACGATCTTCTGCGGCGAGAGAACCGCCGCGGTTTCCGCCATGAAGTGAACACCGCAAAAGACGATCACATCGGCTTTCGTCTT
>DASWCI010000413.1:0-2201 GCA_036390195.1 Gemmatimonadaceae bacterium | reverse complement strand
ACACGCGATTCGCTCTATCAGCAGATCGCGATCATCAAGTCGATCGACGATTCGCGCTACCTCTGGTCGCATTTGATGTACGAGATCTCGAGTGCGCTGCCCCAGTACACGTGGCTGAGAGAAGTCACTCAGACCAGTCAGCCGCGGAGCGTCGCGATGGCGGACACGACGGTGAAGAAGGCGGGATCGAGCGACAGCACCAGCGGAGCCAAGTCTCCCCGTGAGCGCGCCGCCGAGAGAGATCGCGCCAAGAAGGCAAGGTCGGATTCGCTGTTTGCGGCCGCAAAAGAAGTCCACTTCAAAATCGTTGGACATACGGTCGACATTCAGGCGTTGACGCGCTTCATGAAGTCACTCGAGGCATCGCCGTTCATCCAAAACGTCCAGCTTGCTCGTTCCGACCTCGTTCAGACGGAAGGAAAGGAAGTGACGGAGTTCACGCTCGAGGCGGAGACACAAACTCCGCCGCCGTTCGCAGTCAAGACGGTTCCACTCGTAGTCTCGGCGGTACGCTAAGATGGCTATCGGCGCTAACATGACGAAGCGCGAGCAGGCGCTCGCTGGAATCGGTGCGGCGGCGCTGGTCCTCCTCGGCGCTTATTGGTATTTCCTGTACAAGCCGAAGGCGGAGGAGCTCTCGGCCGTGCAGATACATGTCGATTCTCTCGACAAGAAGAATCAACAGGCAAAGGCAGACATCGCGCAGGGAAGTTTGCAGAAGCTGAGGGCGCAGTCTGCTGAATACGAGCAGAGCCTCAAGGTGATGCGGCAGCTCGTTCCGCGCAGCAATGAGGTGCCCGCGCTTCTCGAGGACATCTCGACTGCCGCGCGTCGTGTGGGACTTGACCTCGCGACGGTCGAGCCGATGCCCGTCCTTCCCGGCGAGCAGTTCGACACCTATCGCTACAAGCTCGCGGTCATCGGTGGATACCACCCGGTGGGTCAGTTCCTCAGCAACGTTGGCTCGCTGAACCGGATCATCGCGCCCGTCACCATGCAGATCAAGCTCCATCCGGTCGCGGACAAGACGAAGGCGCGCGTGAAGAAGGGCGAATCGCTCATCGACACGGAATTCCAGGTACAGACATACGTCGCACGCACAACGCCATACACCCCGCCTTCAGCGGTGAAATAATGAAGCGCTCGATCTCTTTCGCTCTGATTCTCGTCGCTGCTCTCGCCAACGGTGCATCAGCACAGGCCCGCGCACAGGCAACAAGGCGGCCGAGTCCAAACACCGCGGCAAAGCCTGCGGCGCCAAAGGCGCCCGCTGCGGACCCGAGGAAGGCTGCAACGCCGCCACTTCCAGCGCCGGCGGCCGACACCGCGCCCAAGGTCCTGATCAACCGCGAGGTCTTCCAGTACGACGGTGCTGGGCGACGCGATCCGTTCGTGTCGCTGCTAACCACATCGGAACTGAAACCCATGCTCAACGACCTGAAACTGGTGGGCGTTGCGTACGACCCGCGCGGCCAGAACTCTGTTGCGGTTTTGCGAGATATCACGTCTAAGGAGCAGTACAAGGTGAAAGTTGGCCAGACGATAGGCAGAATGCGCGTCGCGGCCATCCAGCCAAAAGCAGTGATTTTCACGATCGAAGAGTTCGGTTACAGTCGCCAGGAGCTCCTGCCGATAGCACCGCCCGATTCGAGCAAAATGAGGCTTCGTCAATGAGCTTTTTGAAGGCGCTGCCAGCTGCGGCGCTCCTTTTTCTGCCTTCGGCAGCCGTAACCGTTCACTCACTCAGTGTGGTCCCGTCCTCCGGGAAAACTGAGGTGGTGATCGGGGTCAACGCTGCCGTCGAATTGCAGGATTTCACGCTCGACGCGCCCGCTCGAGTAGTGGTCGATCTGAATGGTGCGACGCTCGACATGTCGCACCGCAGTTACGACAGGGTGTCACGTGGCGGAATCACCAACATTCGCTATTCCCAGTACCGTCCCAACATCGTCCGCGTAGTCATCGAGATGGATGCGAAGCATCCGTACAAGATCACGCGCAGCAATGGCGAGGTTCGCATCTCGGTGACCGGTGGAAAGACCACTGACTACACTGCGTGGTCTTCTTCCAGTTCTCGCAAGTACAACTATGTCGCGGCGCCAACACCTTCGCCTGTGCGTCAGGTTGCCGCTAATGCCTACGTAGCGAAGGCGGCAACCGCGCCGACGACTACCCCGATCGCAACTACCCGTACCAAGCCT
>DASWCI010000412.1:0-7403 GCA_036390195.1 Gemmatimonadaceae bacterium | reverse complement strand
ACGGGTGGCGTCAGTGCCAGCTTCTCTATGCTTGGCGACGCGATTCTCGCCGAGCCGGGCGCGGTAATCGGATTTGCGGGACCGCGCGTGATCAAGCAGACAATCGGTCAGGAGCTGCCGGAAGGCTTTCAGACCGCGGAGTTCTTACTGGAGCACGGCATCGTCGACTCAGTAATCCCGCGGGCCGACCTCAAGAGAACTGTGGGACAGCTGCTGCGGCACATGAGCGGTAAGCCGGCTTCGGCAGGGTGGACGACCTCCTGACATCGTACAGCGAGGCGATTCAGACTCTCTTCGCCCGCACCACTGGCAACATCAAACCGGGACTCGAGCGCACCGAGGCGTTGCTTGCCAGACTTGGTTCGCCGCAGCGGCGACTGAATGCCATCCATGTAGCTGGAACGAACGGCAAGGGAAGTGTCGTTGCCAGCTGCGAAGCATTGTTACGCGCACGCGGGTTCACGGTGGGCCGCTACACATCGCCACACCTGGTCGACTTCCGCGAGCGCATCACGGTAAACGGACATCCCATTTCCGAAGAGGAGGTTCTCGATTTTCTCAAGCAGTGGATTCCGACCGCCGTAGATGTAGGCGCCAGCTTTTTCGAGGTGACAACCGCACTCGCGTTCGACTGGCTGGCAAGGACGGAGGTCGACTTCGCTGTGATCGAGACTGGACTGGGCGGGCGTCTCGATTCGACAAACGTGCTGACACCTCGAGTAGCGACGGTGACCTCGATCGGGCTCGATCACACCGATCTGCTCGGCGACACGCTGGAAAGTATCGCGAAAGAAAAAGCGGGAATTTTCAAGGCCGGAGCTCCAGCAATCATCGGTGAGCCGACCCGCGCGATACGCGACATATTAGCCAGATGTGCCACTGGTCAGGGCGCAGCTCCGGTGGTCGTGCTCGACGACGAATATAGAGTCAGTGACGTCGATGTCTCGCCCAACGGAACGGCGTTCACTCTCGAGCACCACAAACAGACTCAGCGTGTAATCACGCCGCTGATTGGGAAATATCAGGCGCGCAATACGGCGACCGCAGTTGCAACTCTCGCTGCTATGGGCGATCAGTATCTGCCCGCGCCATCAGAGATCTCCAGCGCACTTGAGGCGGTTTTCCTGCCCGGTCGGTTTCAACGCCAGGGAAAATTCATCTTCGATGTCGCGCACAATCCGGCTGGCGCGCGCGCTGTTGCGGAGACGATTGCATCCCTGGATCCGCCGCGCCCCAGAACGGTGTTGATTGCGGTGCTGGCGGACAAGGACTGGCGCAGAATTATCAACGAGCTCGCTCCAGTCGTAGATCGATTCATGTTCACCAACGCGCCTTCTGCTCCGGCCGAGCGAAAATGGAACCCCGTCGAGGCGCACGCCTATGCGAGGTCACGTGGATTCGACGCCGATCTCGAGCCTGACCTCGACGTAGCGCTCGCGCGTGGTCAGAAGCGATGCGGAACGCTGCTTGTGACCGGCTCATTTCACACTGTTGGCGACGTGATGTCGCGCTTGCAGGTGTCTCCGTTCGCCGCGTAGCTTTCCTGAATGTCACAGGGAGCTTTACCCGGATTTCGCGACTTCTATCCAGAGCAACTCGCCACCCGCAACTACATCATCTCCGTGTGGCGTGACGTTGCGCGGCGATACGGCTTCGTCGAATACGATGGGCCGCCCCTGGAACCGCTCGAGCTGTACAAGAAGAAGAGCGGTGATGAGATCGTCGGCCAGCTTTACACCTTTACCGACAAGGGCGACCGCGAAGTCGCCCTTCGGCCGGAGATGACCCCAACGCTCGCACGCATGGTGGCTGCGAAAGCGAATGCGATGCGTAAGCCGATTCGCTGGTTTTCCGTCCCACAGCTATTCCGGTACGAGCGCCAGCAAAAAGGAAGGCTGCGAGAACACTTCCAGCTGAACGTCGACATCATCGGCGAGGCGTCCGTCGCGGCCGACGCCGAGCTTCTCGCCGTCGCGATCGATGTGATGCGAGCCGTTGGCCTGACTTCGCGGGACGTTCGCGCGCGCGTATCAGATCGACGGCTTCTCACCGCGGTACTCTCCGAGGTTGGAGTCAGGAAGGCCGAGATGCCTGATGTATTCGCCGCGATCGACAAAACCGGACGAGAGCCACGTGACGTGACGCTCGGCAAGATCGAGAAGGCGGCTTCCAACGCCGAAGCTCGTCGAGGCGTTGCGCGCATTCTCAATGTCGCCACCGATCTCAACGCACTGGCAGCCGAGTTTCGAAATTCGCCGAAAGTAATGGAAGAAATCACGCACATGCGTGAGTACCTGAACTTCCTCGATGCCCTTGGTGTGGGTGACTGGGTTGATTTCGATCTCTCGGTAGTGCGCGGGCTCGCTTACTATACAGGGAAGGTGTTCGAGCTCTTCGACGCGCAGGGAGAGTTTCGCGCGATCTGCGGAGGCGGACGCTACGACGACCTTCTCTCGACAATTGGTGGTGTGGATCTCCCGGCGCTCGGCTTCGGAATGGGGGATGTTGTTCTGACTGAGCTGCTTCGTTCGCGCAATCTCCTTCCCGCCCCGGAGCTCGGCACCGAGTACTGGGTGGCTGCTGATGACGAGTCGATGCTGCCTGACGTGATGACGGTTGCCGGTCGATTGAGAGCAAAGTCGCGCAGCGTAGAGTACGCGCTCAAGTCTCAGACACTGGCACGGCAGCTAAAGACGGCGTCGAGTGCGGGTGTGAGAAACGTCGTACTGCTTAGGCGAGATGATTACGCCAATGGAAACGTGACCGTGAAGACGCTCGCCGATGGATCGGAGCGAAGAGTAGCTCTCGATGCATTTCTGAACTCACTGTAAAAACGCAAAATGGCAGACGACAAGAAGCTGACCAAACGCTCCGAGGACTTCAGCGCCTGGTACAACGAGGTGGTGCTTCGCGCGGAGCTCGCTGACTACTCACCCGTGCGCGGCTGCATGGTGATCAGGCCCCGCGGCTACGGAATATGGGAGCGGATGCAGCAGCAGCTCGACACCATGTTCAAGGCCACCGGTCACGAGAACGCGTACTTCCCGCTCTTCATCCCGGAGGGCTTCCTGCACAAGGAGGCCGAGCACGTCGAAGGCTTTGCTCCCCAGACTGCCGTCGTTACGCACGGCGGAGGAAAAAAACTCGAGGAACCGCTGATCGTTCGGCCGACCTCGGAGACAATCATCTACGCGATGTACGCCAAGTGGGTGCAGAGCTATCGCGATCTTCCAGTGTTGATCAATCAATGGGCCAATATCGTTCGGTGGGAGATGCGCACGCGGCTTTTCTTGCGCACGCTCGAATTCCTCTGGCAGGAAGGCCACACCGCGCACGCCACTCACGACGAGGCGGAGGAAGAAACGCGGAGAATGTTGGGCGTCTATCGCGATTTCATGGAAGGCTGGATGGCGATGCCCGTCGTTACGGGCATGAAGACCCAAGCTGAAAAATTCGCCGGTGCGCTGCGCACCTATGCGTGCGAAGGCATGATGCAGGACAACAAGGCGCTTCAGGCTGGCACTTCTCATAACCTGGGACAGAACTTCGCGAAGGCGTTCGACCTCAAGTTCCAGACGGAAGCCGGCGGAATGGATTACGCCTGGAACACGAGTTGGGGCGTGTCGACGCGCATGGTTGGCGGGCTGGTAATGACGCACGGTGACGACAATGGACTTCGGGTGCCTCCGCTGCTTGCGCCAATCGAGATAGTGATCGTGCCGATATGGCGCTCGGACGAGGACAAAGGACGTGTCAAAGCCGCCGCGCACCTGGTCAAGGAAAGCCTGTTGGGTTGGGAGCGCCGAGTGCCTGGGCGCCTGCGAGTGCACGTCGATGATCGCGAGGGGATGAAGCCGGGCGCAAAATACTACGAATGGGAGCTGCGCGGAATTCCGTTGCGAATGGAGCTCGGACCGCGCGATCTCGATCAGAATCAGGCAGTGATGGTACGTCGTGACACCGGCGAGAAGCGGCCTGTGTCTCTCGGATCCATAGGCGAAGACGCAGCCGATCTGCTGCATCTCATTCAGGCAACCATGCTGATCGATGCCCGAGAGCGTAGAGAGCAGAACAGCATTCGCGGCGGTATCACGTACGACCGTTTCCGCGAGGTGATGGACGGAGAAGGCGCGTTCGTCTACGCGGGCTGGTGCGGTGACCCGAAATGCGAGGCTTCAATCAAGGAAGAGACCAAAGCCACGATTCGCGTGCTGCCCGACGAAGAATTCAGGTCGGCCGAACCGCCCGAGAGCTGTCTCAAATGCGGACGCGCATCGACCGCCGAGGCGCTGTGGGCGAAAGCATATTGAGCAGACGCGAGGTGCCGGCGACACGAACCAAAGAAACTTCGTCTGGCGAAAATGGGGTGGGGAATGTTGCCGGGAGCAGCTGTGAACGCGTGTCCCTCGAGGTGATCGCGCGTGAAATTGGCACGCCGTGTTACGTCTACAGCTCGGCGGCGATTCGCGAACAATACAACGAGCTTCGCGACGCGGTTGGAAAGCTCGACGCGCGTCTTCACTACAGCGTAAAGGCAAATTCCAGCATCGCCATTCTGGCGCTTCTGCGCGAGCTTGGCGCCGGGCTCGACATCGTTTCCGGTGGAGAACTGTTCCGTGCGCTAAAGGCCGGCTATTCGGGGCGCGACATCGTCTTCAGCGGCGTCGGAAAGACCGAGCGCGAGATGGAAGAAGCCCTGCGTGCCGAAGTGCTTCTTGTCAATGTGGAATCCGAGCAGGAGCTGCACGTACTCGATGATGTGGCGAAGCGACTCGGGGTCATCGCTCCGGTGGCCTTGCGCGTAAATCCCGAAGTCCTGGTCGATACGCCGCACCCGTACACACGCACGGGTGAGAAGGGCATGAAGTTCGGGATACCTTTCGACGAGGCACTTTCCGTTGCAAAAGTCGCGGCGGGGCTCAAGAACATTCGACTGCTCGGGCTCGACATGCACGTCGGGTCTCAGATCTCGCAGTTCGCTCCGTACGAAGTCGGATTGCAAAGGCTGCTGCACTTGCGACGGGAAATCGAGCGCGACACCAATGTTCGACTCGAGTATCTCGACATTGGTGGCGGACTCGCCGTCACGTACGACGTCGAGCGCTCTGTGGATGTTCGCCATTTTGGTGAAGTGATCAGCGCACTCGTGGCCGGCTCGCGATTGAAAATCATTCTAGAGCCTGGGCGCTTCCTCGTCGGCAACGCCGGTATTCTGCTGACGCGCGTGCTCTATCGAAAACGAAGCGGCGGCAAGGAGTTCATTATCACCGACGCGGGAATGACGGACCTGCTCCGCCCATCTCACTACAACGCGTTTCATCGGATCGAAGCGGTGAATCCGACCGGGCGAACGACTGTGGCGGACGTGGTCGGTCCAATCTGCGAGAGCGGAGATTTTCTAGCGCTCGACCGCCAGATCGACGACGCTCGGCCGGGCGATCTTCTTGCGGTGCAGTCGACCGGCGCCTACGGATTCGTCATGGCCTCCAACTACAATTCGCGCCCACGCCCGGCCGAAGTGCTCGTCGATGGCGACAAGTTCGCCATCATCACGCGGCGCGAGAGCTACGACGATCTTGTACGCAACGAAGAGTCTCCGGCGTGGAGGAGCTCGTAGTGCGGGTCGGTGTAATGTCAGACACGCACGACCGCCTGCCGGCGATCGCAGAGATCCTCGATCGATTTGCCTCCAAGGGCGTGACAATGGTAATGCACGCCGGAGATTACTGCTCGCCCTTCTCACTATCTCCGTTTCACCAGAAGGGCATGGCACTCCTCGGTGTATTCGGCCGGAACGATGGCGACCGAGAAACGCTCAGCGCGTACGCGGCGCGCGGGATGGGGACTGAGATCTACGAGTCACCTCACAGCTTCGACGTGGCTGGGAAGCGCCTCCTGCTCGTCCACGACATCGGCGAAGTGAGCGCACGGTCGGTGGAGTCACACGACTACGTGATCCACGGCTGCTCCCATCTGCAGGGGCAGAAAAAAGTCGGAACGACGCTGGTGATAAATCCCGGCGAAGCTTGCGGATGGATTCACGGCAAATGCACGGCGGCGATTCTCGATACAGACACTGGAGAGGTAGAAAACATTACTCTATGAGCAGCCGGATCCTCATCATCGATTTCGGCTCACAATTCACGCAACTTATTGCCCGGCGCGTGCGCGAGGCGCGCGTGTATTCCGAGATCCATCCGCCCAGCCGCAGCGTTGATTGGATCCGCGAATGGAAGCCAACAGGCATCATCCTGAGCGGCGGACCAAACTCAGTTTACGGCGACAACGTCCCGCTCGCCGATCCCTCCATTTTCGATATAGCGCCCGTGCTCGGCATTTGTTACGGGATGCAGCTGATCGCGCACATCGAAGGCGGCAAGGTAATTCGCACCAATCGCCGCGAGTACGGACGCGCCGAAATGAAGGTACTGGAGCCAAAGGGTTTGTTCGCTGGCTTCGCGTCCGATGAACCGGTGACGACGTGGATGAGCCATGGCGACCACATCGAGCAGCCGCCGAAAGGCTATCGAGTGACGGCGGAGAGCAACGGCAATCCGATCAGCGCATTCAGACATGAGAAGCGGCCGATATTCGGCGTTCAGTTCCACCCGGAGGTAGCGCACACACCGCGTGGCCAGGAGATAATCTCAAACTTTTTGTTCGCCATCTGCAAAGCAGAGCCAACGTGGACGGCCGGCGCGTTCATCGACGAAGAGATCACGCGCATCAGAAGGACTGTCGGGAAATCCCGAGTCATCTGCGGATTATCGGGCGGCGTGGATTCGTCGGTGGCCGCTGCTCTCGTCCACCGTGCGATTGGCGATCAGCTCACCTGCATCTTCGTCGATACCGGATTGCTTCGCCTTCACGAGCGCGACCAGGTCGAGCGAACGTTCCGGGCACATCTCGGCATCAAGCTCGTTACGATCGATGCGGAGGAGCGGTTTCTTAGGGCGCTATCGCGTGTGGAAGATCCTGAGGAGAAGCGAAGAATCATCGTACACACTTTTATCGATGTGTTCGAGGACGCCGCCGCCAACGTTGGCGAGGATGTCGATTTTCTGGTGCAGGGAACCCTCTACCCGGATGTGATCGAGTCGTTCTCACCGCGGGGCGGGCCGTCGGTAACGATCAAGACACACCACAACGTCGGTGGGCTCAAGCCGGAAATGAAGTTCAAGCTGATCGAGCCGCTGCGCGAATTGTTCAAGGATGAAGTCCGTCAGGTTGGCCGAGAGCTGGGACTTCCCGAAGAGATGGTCGCCCGACATCCATTTCCCGGTCCGGGCCTCGCCATCCGCGTGCTGAGCGACGTGACGAAGGAAAAGCTCGACCTGCTACGAGCGGCCGACGCGATTTATCTCGAAGAGATCCGCGAAGCCGGACTCTACGACGAGATCTGG
>DASWCI010000411.1:0-6050 GCA_036390195.1 Gemmatimonadaceae bacterium | reverse complement strand
ACGCGAGTCACTTCAGATGCGAACGCGCTGAGCTGATCGACCATCGTGTTGATGGTGTCCTTGAGCTCGAGGATTTCTCCCTTCACGTCGACGGTGATCTTTCTGGAGAGATCTCCTTTCGCCACTGCCGTCGTTACGTCGGCGATGTTTCTGATCTGACCGGTGAGGCTCGAGGCCATCGCATTCACGTTGTCGGTCAGATCCTTCCACGTGCCGCCCACACCTGGCACTTCCGCCTGTCCTCCCAATCGGCCTTCCGTTCCCACTTCGCGTGCGACACGCGTCACTTCCGACGCGAAAGTGCTGAGCTGGTCCACCATCGTGTTGACGGTGTTCTTCAACTCCAGGATTTCACCACGCGCGTCGGCGGCGATCTTCTGCGATAGATCGCCTTTGGCGACCGCTGTCGTGACGGCGGCGATGTTTCTCACCTGGCTGGTGAGATTGCCGACCACTGTATTCACGTTGTCGGTGAGATCTTTCCACGTTCCACCGACGCCCGGTACTTCAGCCTGTCCGCCCAGTTTGCCCTCAGTTCCTACTTCACGCGCAACACGGGTCACTTCCGACGCAAATGCGCTGAGTTGATCAACCATCGTGTTGATCGTGTTCTTGAGCTCGAGAATCTCTCCGCGTGCGTCCGCCGTGATTTTCCGCGACAGGTCTCCGCGCGCAACCGCGGTGGTAACGTCGGCGATGTTTCTCACCTGACCGGTGAGATTGCTCGCCATGAAATTCACGTTGTCGGTGAGATCCTTCCACGTTCCGGCGACCTGCGGCACCTGCGCCTGGCCACCGAGTCGTCCCTCCGTACCTACCTCACGCGCGACACGCGTCACTTCCTCGGCGAATCTGCTCAGTTGATCCACCATGGTGTTCACGGTGTTCTTGAGCTCGAGGATCTCGCCCTTCACATCGACGGTGATCTTGCGGGAGAGATCACCTTTCGCGACGGCGGTGGTAACGTCGGCAATGTTCCTGATCTGGCCTGTAAGATTCGACGCCATCGCATTCACGTTGTCGGTCAGATCCTTCCACGTTCCTGCCACGCCCGGCACCTGCGCCTGGCCACCAAGTTTTCCCTCCGTGCCGACCTCGCGCGCGACACGAGTTACTTCTGAAGCGAACGCACCCAACTGATCGACCATCGTGTTGATCGTGTTTTTCAGCTCGAGCGTCTCGCCGCGTGCTTCGACCGTGATCTTCTGGGAGAGATCTCCCTTCGCAACTGCGGTGGTGACGGCGGCGATGTTTCTCACCTGGCTCGTGAGATTTCCAGCCAGAGTATTCACGTTGTCGGTGAGATCCTTCCACGTTCCACCGACGCCCGGTACTTCCGCCTGTCCGCCCAGCTTGCCTTCCGTTCCTACTTCGCGTGCGACACGGGTTACTTCGTTGGCGAATGAGCCGAGCTGGTCGACCATTGTGTTGACGGTCGTACCGATGCGGAGGAACTCGCCCTGCACCGCCTTTCCATCGATCTCCAGCACCATCTTCTGACCTAGATCGCCCTCGGCCACTGCGGTCAGCACGCGAGCGACTTCGGTCGTGGGCGAAGCCAGATCGGTGATGAGCGTATTGACAGAATCGACGGTAGAGCGCCAACCGCCGGTTACCGGACCGATCGACGCCCGATCGTTCATCTGCCCCTGGCGTCCGATGGTCGTGCTGACACGTTTCATCTCGTCGCACATCCGCTCGTTCAGCTTCGCGATCGCATTGAAGCTGTCTGCGATTTCCGCGAGTAGCGGATCCTCGGACATCGGGAGCCTGATGTCGAACTCTCCCTCCTCCATGTCGCGCATCGCGGCGAGTAGGCGTCGCAGGTCAATGTCTCGGATTTTTCCGTCGGGGGCGAGGAGAGCTACCTCCTGCTCAGTACTTCGGGCGCCCCCGCCGCCGTTTCCGTCTCGTTTCGCACTACGTGTCTTGCCACCGCCGCTGCCGCCGTCGGTTTTTCCGTTCTTTCGGCGGGAGCGCGAGGCCTTGGAAGGGCGTTCGGAGCTTTCGTCCGTCTCTGTCTCTTCCGTCTCGATTGTGTCGCCGATCTCCACGACTTTACTCCTTATATAACTTCCTTCGACCCCGCGCCTTGCAGGGTCACGAATCCCCGCCCACCCGCTCGCGGAGTCGCGAAATCCACCCGATCGCCGCCGACGTCTTGGAGGGCGGGTCAGGGGAGGGGAGAGGGGAGAGAAGGGTTAGTCTTACTGTTCAAAAGCGGGGCCGTTGGCGGGGTTTCCGCCACTTGGCGGCTAGTCCGGAGGTGGGATCACTTCGACTGTGTCTCCGAAGTGGATCTCTCCCTCCTCGAGCACTCGCGCGTACACTCGGCTCCATCCGGGATAAAGCTTTTGCGCGATGCGGACGAATTTTCCGCCGATGAACGAGCCCTTGATAGTTTTACAGGGATCGGTGAACGACGCGATTTCGATTACGACCTCGTCGCCGAGGCGGATGCGCGCGCCTGGGACGGCCAAGCCCCAATCAATGCCTTCTACCGTCACGTTTTCTCCAACGGTCCCGACATCGATCGGGTGACCCTCTGCCTGCAGAGAACGGATCCTCTCCAGAGAATAAACGCAAACGGCGCGATCGGGACCACTGTGGTGCTTTATGTCGGTTTGACGGTCTCCTTCGAGCCCTAATCGAGACACTTGGGCGCCATTAACGCGTCTTTTCGGCACGCCGCCATTGGAGACATTTATCGATACGAGCGTCCCGATTCGATGCTTATCTAACGCTTTCGAGTGATCAGTCGGCACGGACCCTCCCCTTTCCCTTCTGGCTCCTTTGCGCATCGTGCCCAGTCCTACGCGCCTCTTTTACATTCGGCTTCTCACTAACCAGAAAACTCACCGGGATTCCTCCATTTCTGGAATCGAATCGCGACCGAAGTGGAAGACGCATCTGCCCCACCAGTACCCGATCGGTAGTGAGAACGCCGAGCCTCCAACCTTGCTTGTTTCTCAAGTTAGCGCCAAGTGTGGCGTATAGGTCGCGCAGGTCGCCTCGCTCTCCGACCCGTATCCCGTAGGGCGGGTTGGTCAGAATCCATCCCTCCCCATCGGGAACATCTTCCAACTCCGCGATGGAGCCGGAAAGAGAGCTCACCGCGAAACGAATATCCGCGGCAATGCCAGCGCGTTCTGCGTTTCGCGTGGCCGAGGAAATGGCGCCGGCGTCGCGGTCACTGCCTCGGATATCCAGCGGTGTTTGATTCACGGTGCTCCGCGCCTCGTCGATGATCTCGCTCCAGAGTCCCGCATTGAAGTTCGGCCAGTTCATGAATTGAAACTGTCGATTCGCTCCGGGCGCAATCCTTCTGGCGAAGAGCGCTGCTTCAATGGGAATCGTTCCCGACCCGCACATCGGATCGATCAGTGGCTCGTTTGGACGCCATCCACTGGCCAGCACCATCGCCGCGGCTAACGTCTCCCGCAGCGGCGCCTTTGCGATCTCTGTTCTGTATCCGCGGCGATGCAACAGCTCGCCCGAGGTATCCGCGCTGATCTCACACTCATCGTGTACTATCCGCACGATAAAAAGTTGAGTTGAACCGCTGCCTTCGTCCACTTCGTTCTCGTTCGCCTGGTTATGATCGCCCGCGACTCGCAGCTCGATACCCGGCGGCGCCGCTTGCCCAATCGCCGAAAGTATTCGCTCCGCTACAGCGTCACTGTGGTACAACTTCGATTTTCTGCACGTGACGCGCACCTCGACCGCCCCCGCCCCGGGAAGGAAGTCCGCCCAGCGAAGTTTCTTGGAGCGACGTTCGAGCTCGTAAAACGTGCTGGCGTGAAATCGCCCGAGCCTCACTATCACTCTGCTCGCAGTGCGCAGCCAGAGATTTGCCTTGTAGATCCGATCCAGACCGCCGCCGAACGCGACGCCGCCGATCTCCTGCCGGCCTCTGACGCCGAGTGCTTTGAGCTCGCCCGCGGTGGTGGACTCCAGTCCAGGTGCGGTGGATGCAAACAGCTCGAACAGAGGCCGTGTAGAAGGAGGGGGAGACATGGTCGCTCAGGTTACCATACCGCTTCCGGGCACGTAAGTAGCCCGGAACCCGATCTGGCGCTTCCCATTTCGGACCAGGGAATGCTTTGTGCCTATACGAGACAGAGTGTCGACACGAATAACGAAAGAGTCAGCCCGCCAGCTGCTCCGGGATCGCTTTGGCCATCAGGAGTTCAGACGGGGCCAGTGGGAAGCGCTCGACGCCGTTCTCTCTGGTCGTGACGCGCTGGTAGTGATGCCGACGGGAAGCGGAAAGTCGTTGATCTATCAACTTCCCGCACTCCTGCTGCCTGGCCTCACGATCGTCGTCAGCCCGCTCATCGCACTGATGAAGGACCAGCACGACAAGCTTTCCGCCCAGGGCGTGAGCTCCGTCGCGATGCACTCGCACCTTTCCACCTCCGAAACGCGCGAGGCCCACCGACAAATCAAAGAGGGTGAAGGAGAGATTCTCTACCTTACTCCCGAGCGCTTCAAGGACCGCGCTTTCTTCCAGCACCTGCTGTCGCGTCCGATCGCCCTCTTCGTTGTGGATGAAGCGCATTGCGTCAGTCAGTGGGGTCACGACTTCCGCCCGGACTATCTCTCGCTCGGCGGAATCTCCAAGCGACTCGGACGGCCACCAATACTCGCGCTCACCGCCACCGCCACCGCTCACGTTCAGGGCGACATCATCCGGCAGCTAGGGATGAACGATCCACACGTCACCATCACCGGATTCGCCCGACCGAATCTCCGCTTCGAGGTGACTCGCACCGTCAACGACCAGATCAAGGACACAACGCTGCGTCACGCGCTGCGCGAGTTCGACGGTCCGGGTGTCATTTACGTTGCAACGGTGAAGGAATCCGAACGGCTATACGACATGCTGGCGGATGACTTCAGAGTCGGACTCTATCACGGCAAACGACCTGCAGCCGATCGGAAGGACATTCAGGATCGGTTCATGGCGGGCGAGCTCAAGGCGATCATTGCCACCAACGCATTCGGTTTGGGAATCGACAAGCAGGACCTGCGCTGGGTGATCCACTATCATTTTCCGGGCTCGATCGAAGCGTACTACCAGGAAGCGGGCAGGGTGGGGCGTGATGGCGAGCCTGCGGTATGTCGGGTGCTCTACCGCGTCGAGGACAAGCGGATACAGTCGTACTTCCTCGGCGGCAAATACCCGGAGGTACAGGAAGCGGCGCAGGTTGCGCTCGCGCTGGAGAAGTATCCACTTAAAACCCCGGTGCTGCTCGAGGACATCGTCGAGCTCACGGGGATTCCTTCACGAAAGGCAAAGATCGTTTTCGCGCTGCTCAAGCGTCACGGACTGGTGCGCGAACACCGCGGCGGAAAGTGGGAGCGGCTCGGCGACAATCTGTGCGCGGTGGACCTGAGCGCTGATCTGCAGGACTACGAGGAGCGGCGCGCGATGGATCAGGAGAAGCTCCGCACGATGATCCAGTTCTGCCAGACGACGCAGTGTCGCACGCGCTACATCCTCGAGCACTTCGGCGAGGAAGTGTCGTCCGACTGGAGCTGCCACAATTGCGATGCGTGCGATTCGAACATCGCTCTGTTGGCTCGCGGCGCCTAGCTGTCCACGGGAGTCGTAAAGCGGGCAGCGTTCTGCGGGCAGCAGCTTGGCCGACAGCGTCACACGAGTCAATCTCGTGAATTGGCACTTCTTTCACCGATTGAGATCGTGGTTGGCGCTACCGGCTAAGTAGCTGCAACGCTCTACGCTCCCCGCTTTAGGACTCTCGATGCAGGCCCGGGTCGCGATCTACACGCTGAGGTTATGAGTTGCAGCCCCCGGCTGTGCTTCGTCTTTACGCCATGCAGAACTCGCTGGCCGTAAGGATCTTCCGCGGCTCACTTTTCCTGTTCATTGCCCTCATCGCCTCGTTCGTACCGAGGCTGCTCGGTCTGCCGCAGACCACCCAGGACAAAGCGAACGTCGCGACGATGCTCGCGCTCTTCACCCAGGGCGTGATCTGGACCAACATCATCGTTGGTTACTACATCCAGCGCTTCGTAACGCTTCA
>DASWCI010000410.1:0-3426 GCA_036390195.1 Gemmatimonadaceae bacterium | reverse complement strand
GTCGAGATCCTTCTGCGTAATCCCGCCGGCGGAGTGAGTGCTGAGAGTGCAGACAACTTTGGTGTAGCGGATGTCAATGTCGGGATGATGATCCGCCGCCTCGGCGATCTTACCAATCGCTACCACGAAATCGATCCCAGTCAGAAAATTCCTGAACTGAAAAGTTTTTGTGATCACGTCTCCGCGCCTGCTCCAGCCCGGAAGACTGCCGAGCTCTCGCTGAATCGCAATGTCGGATAAACGCTCAGCCATCGATTTCGTGCTCCGTAGAGTATGCTGGCGAACAAGATAAGTTTGAGATCACGCCGCGCAATGACGTCCGGCCTGGTGCTTCTGCTCCTCTCGGGCGCGAGTGCAGCCGCGCGTGGTCAGACCGGCCCTCCGCCTGGCTCCGGTTTGGCTGCACGTACTCAGATGCATTTATCAAGCGACGCGGGCAGCGCATCCGATAACTATTGGCGACGAATCGCCATCGGATTTGGCATCAGCCTTTTCGCTCACGAAAGCGCGCACGTTCTCACTTCTCTCGCACTCGGCTTCCACCCGCACGTAGCTCTCGACCACGGACGGCCGACGGTATTCTCCGGCATCGACAGCCAAAAGTACCCGCACAAGCAGTTTCTCTTTTCGGCGGCGGGTCTGACCACGCAGGATCTCATCAACGAGGCGATCCTCGATATCCCGCATTCTCGGGGTGGAGCAATCGAGCGCGGAATTCTCGCTGGCGCAATCGGCACGACGCTTTTCTATGTGACGATCGGACGCAATGGCTCGGTGAGCGACATCGCGTTCATGGCACGGACGTCGTCGCTTTCCAAGACGCAGCTGTCGCTCATCTTCGGCGGAGTATCGGCGATCCAGGCCCTTAGAATTTCCCGAGATTCGAGCTACGCTCACTTCTTCGTGAGACCAACCGAGAATGGATTGGGTATTGGGTTTGGGTACTGACCCAAAGAACTGCAACTGAACGGGCGGGAGGCGTCAGCGATGACAGGCGCGTGGCTCGAGGTCACGACGTAGACCTCGTACGGCACAGGCAGTTGGTTGGCTCTGAAGGGCGTGAGTGAAGTCCTGACGTAGTGACCTATAGCCTCGCGCGCCTAGCAGCTGAGGCCTCCCGCCCGTTCAGTTGCGGTTTCCCCCCTCTACTAGCCCCGCCGCTAGTTTCGGGTTATCTTCGGGGCATGAAGCCAAGAGATCCGGGTCTCTTCGGGGCCGAGTACGACCGCGCCTCCCGCCAGCTCCCCGTGATCGGTGAGCAGAAGGACATCCGCTACTACTCTTCGCCCGCGAAGAGCGTCCTCAACGGGCCCGAGACCACCGGGATGGGATTCTGGTCGATCAATCCCTACATCGGATGTGCCTTCGGGTGCGCTTACTGCTACGCCCGCTACACCCATCGCTATGTGATGGAGCGCGCCGCGTCCGACGAGAGAATGACAAAGGAGCTCGGTGCTGCTTACAGCAATCTTCCGCCCTGGCTCGCGTTCGAGCGCAACATCTTCGTCAAACGAAACGCTCCAGAGGTTCTGAGTCGTACCCTCAGATTCGGAAGCGAGCGGCATCTCAAGCTGCTGGAGGGCGAGGCAATCGTTATCGGCACCGCGACAGATCCGTATCAACCAGCAGAGAGAAGATTCAGAGTCACGCGCGGGATTCTGGAAGTCCTCGCCGAGCATCCGGGGCTGAGCGTAAGGATCATCACGAAGAGTCCACTTGTCACGCGGGACATCGATCTGCTGTCCCGCATAAATCGGCTTTCGGATCTCTCGATTCACATCTCACTTATCACGCTCGACCGGGATCTCGCGCGCCGCATCGAGCCACGCGCGCCGACTCCGGAATCGAGAGTTCGCGCGCTCGCGCGATTGCGCGAGGCCGGGATCGAAGCCGGCATCAACTGCATGCCGGTGCTGCCGGGAATCACCGACAATCCGTCGGACCTCGAAGCCCTCGTGAAGCGCGTGTCAGAGGCTGGCGCGACTCACGTCGGAGCCTGTGCCGTGCGACTACAGGCAGCGGCCAGAAAACGATATCTCCCGTTCATCGAGCAGGAATTTCCGCATCTGGCCGAGAGATACCGGAATACGTACCAAAATAGCCCGAATGCCGGCGCAAAATACCGTGAAGGTCTGCAGCGCTTCTTCGAAAAGCTTTGCGCGAAGTACGGCGTTCGCGGTTGGACGCGCGGTGACGACCAAGAAGAAGGGGACGAGGCCGTTGATCCGGCGCTCGTCCCCGAGCTGCAGCTGGCTTTCGAGTTTTAGCCGGCGCGGACTAGTATTTCGTGGCAGTGGCCGTTTTCGCGGCCTTATGCTTTTTCGTGCTCTTCTTCGCCGTGCCAGTGTCGCTCGCCATGCTGGCCTCGGTGGAGCTCGCCGAAGCAGAGGCTTCATGCGCGGCCATGGTGTCGCTGCCGGTCATGCCGGTTGCGCCGGTCGCCCCACGAGTTGGCGGGTTGTCGTTCGGACCGAAGCCAATGTTCATCGCCACGAGCAGCGCCTTTGCGTTGTTCGCCGAATTGAACTTCTTGGCACAGGTCGCGATCGCGCGACGCGTCTGCGGACCGTAACGCCCGTCGACGTTCGTCACCCCGCATCCCTGATCACGCAGCTCCTGCTGTAGGGCGAGGAATTCAATCTTAGAGAGCCCAGCCTGAGCAGAAGCCAGGGCTGGGACGGCGATTAATGCGATTACAGCGATGGTCTTCTTCATCTTGGAACGCCTCCGATCAGGTATGGTCTCTACTTATAGAGTAGAGAGTTGTTGCACAGTTGCAAAGTCCACGCCGACGTTCAATTCTCGCAGCAATGTCCACGCCGAGAGGAGAGATTCGCAGCAATGAAATGGACAAAAAAAACGCCCGACACGCAAGGCGTCGGGCGTTTTTGCTCGGGAGAGAAAGACCTCTAGCGAAGCGCCTGAATGATCAGAGCGCCAACCGCGAGAAGCGCTACGGCGATGACGATCGCCGAAACAGGCGTGAGGGTGAGCTGCTGCTTCCACCAACTGGTGCCGGTGCCCGGCGTATCGGGGAGCGACGCCATGATGCGCTGCTGGACGCCAACCGGGGTGACGCGGCGGCGAAGCATCTCGCTCTCGGCGTTGATGCGGGTCCAGAGCTCCACCTTCGACTTGCCCTCTACTTCGCTGGCGCGCATTACGTCGACTTCTCCGTCAAGCCAGTCGTGCAGCAAGGTGTGACCAGAGACTCCATTGATTGGAACCTCCCGATCGTACATCTGCTCGGCGGGCTTGTCCTTCCTTTGAGCGGGCTCACGGCCCGTGATTTTGTCATTTCTCTCGAAACCAGCGTCATCAAGCATCATGCGTACTTCTCCTCGAGCAGTTGTTGGAGCGCCTCTCGCGCCCGATGCACTCGCATCTTTAGCGCGCCAACCGTCGTTTCCAGTAATAGCGCCATCT
>DASWCI010000409.1:0-4259 GCA_036390195.1 Gemmatimonadaceae bacterium | reverse complement strand
GTGCGTCGAGACTGGTCGCTCCGTCGCGGGCTATTCGCGCGCACGTCGAGGACGCGCTCCCGGGCGTTCTGCCCGCCGAGCTCGTCATACTCAATCCTCCGCGCGCTGGAGTTGACGCGCGCGTCACCGCGACTCTGGAAGCGGAGGTGGAACATCTCCGAGCCCTGCTGTACGTCAGCTGCAATCCGGCTACCCTCGCGCGCGACCTCGCGCGCCTTCCCAGCTACCGGATCGAGTCATTGCGGGCGTTTGACATGTTCCCGCAGACCGCGCACGTCGAAACGGTCTGTGAGCTACGGCCCGAGAAAGAATCATGAGATACGTCGTACAGCTCAACGACGAGCGCAAGACCGTGTCGATCGACTCAGATGGAATCCGCTACGAAGAAGGTCCAGCGATGCCGGCCGAGTTGGCTGACATTGAAGGAAGTCCGGTGCGTATGGTGAAACTTGACACCCACGTTTATCGCGTCGTCGTGGAAAGACGACAGGGAAAAGGTAAGTACAGCCTGTGGGTCGACGGATATCGCTTCGACACGGAAGCCCTCGACGAACGAACGCGTGCCATTCGAGATCTCTCAACCGCGAATGCAGGACCAACAGGGCCTGCGCCGATTATCGCACCGATGCCCGGCCTTATCGTCACCGTCAACGTTAATCCAGGCGACCGAGTCGCCGCCGGGCAAGGCATCGTAGTAATGGAAGCGATGAAAATGGAGAATGAGCTACGCGCTACCGCGGCCGGTACTGTCAAGAGCGTCGAGGTCGTTGCCGGAACGGCGGTGGAAAAGGGCGCGTTACTGGTCGCGCTCGAATGAAACTTTGCCCTGGTTTTCGCAGTGCATTGCGGTTGACACCATCCTCAGTGGCGCGTAGCTTAAAAGGCTGTCGCAAAACCACTTAGTGGCAGTCAACCGCTTGGAACCCTACTCGAACCAAAGGGGGCCGGCACTTACATACGTTCCGCTCCATGAAGACATACTCCGCGACCCCGCGGGATATCCAGCACCAATGGTATATCGTCGACGCCGAAGGTGTTGTCCTCGGCCGTCTGGCTACCGAAGTCGCGAAGATCATCCGCGGCAAGCACAAGCCGATGTTCACGCCCCACATGGACACGGGCGATAACGTCATCGTCATCAACGCGGCGAAGGTTCGCGTCACCGGCAAGAAGGCGGAGCAGAAGCGGTACTTCAGACATACTGGCTACATGGGTCACGAGCGCTTCACGCCGTTTGAGACGATGCTCGCCAGACATCCTGAGCGTGTGATCGAGAAGGCAGTCTACGGCATGTTGCCCAAGACTGCTCTCGGCCGCCAGAAGCTCCGCAACAAGCTCCGCGTATTCGCCGATGCGAAGCACACACACGCCGCACAGCAGCCGAAAGTGCTCGAACTCAACAAGATGAGTGATAAGTAATGGCCGCCTCCGATACCACGCATACTATTGGGCGGCGCAAAGAAGCAGTCTGCCGTCTCTATATCAAACCCGGCTCTGGCAAGTGGTCCGTGAACGGACGCACGCTGGGAGATTATTTCCCGCGTCCCGCTCATGTCTCTGCGATCCAGCAGCCATTCACGATCACCGATACGCTCGGCCGCTACGATGTAAAGGCGAAGGTCGAAGGTGGCGGGTTGACGGGACAGGCTGGCGCGCTGAGGCTCGCGGTAGCGCGCGCTCTCGTCAAGATCGACGAGGCGCATCGGCGCAAGCTGCGCGATCTCGCATTGTTGACGCGTGATGCACGAGCCGTCGAGCGCAAGAAGCCCGGTCGTCCGAAAGCAAGAAAGAAATTCCAGTTCTCGAAGCGCTAAACCCGAAGGAATACCTACTTAATGGCTCAGCCAAACCTGGAGCAGCTACTCGAAGCCGGTGTCCACTTCGGACACCAGACACGCCGCTGGAACCCGAAGATGCGTCGGTTCATCTTCGCGGAGCGCAACGGCATCCATATCATCGATCTGCAAAAGACACTGCGTCAGCTGGAGCTGGCTCAGAAGCTCGCCAGAGAGGTCATTCTCCGCGGCGACAACGTCCTCTTCGTCTGCACCAAGCGCCAGCTCGTCAACATCGTGAAGAGCGAAGCCGAGCGTTGCGGAGCGATGTATGTGACCGAGAGATGGCTGGGTGGACTGCTCACCAACTTCCAGACGGTGAAGAAGCAGGTCCGCCGCCTGAAGGAGTTGGAGGCGGGGAGCGAGGCGGGTGGTGATTTCGAGAACTACACCAAGAAAGAGCAGCTGATGATGAGTCGTCAGCGCGACAAGCTTTCGAAGAATCTTGCTGGTATCAAGAATCTTACGCGTCTTCCCGGCCTCATGTTCGTGATCGACTCCAAGAAAGAGCGGATCGCTGTCAACGAGGCTAACAAGCTGACGATTCCGATCATCGCCCTCGTCGATACGAATGCTGATCCCGATCTCATTACGGTTCCGATCGCGGGCAACGACGATGCGATCAGATCGGTGGAGTTGATGACGAAGTCGATCTCCGACGCGATCGTCGAGGCACGCCGCGAAGCTCCGATTCGGGAAGAAATCGAAGAGACGGAGTCGTACACGTACAGCTCCGACCGCGGCGCCGAGCCGGAAGGCGAGGGCGACAAAAAGAGAAAGAGACGGCCGCGCAGACGACGCGCCAAGCCCGAAGCGATTGCCGCGCGGCTCAAGACAGGCGGCGACGAAGGTGGCGGGACAGAGGAAGCCACCGAGACCGAGCAGGAAGGTTAACTTTCACGCCGCCGGAAAAACTCCGGCGGCGTTTTCACGAGACACGATAATGACTACAAAAGAGAAATTCACTGCGAAAGACGTTCAGGCTCTGCGCCAGCGAACGGGCGCCGGGATGATGGAATCGAAGAGGGCGCTCGAGGAGAACGACGGCGACATGGAGAAGGCGATCGAGTATCTCCGCACACGGGGGATCGCCAAGGCCGAGAAGCGCGTCGGCAAGCAGACGAGCGAAGGCATGATCGGCAGCTACATCCACCACAACGGCAAGGTCGGCGTGTTGGTGGAAGTGAACTGCGAGACGGACTTCGTCGCGCGCACCGATGACTTCAAGCAGCTGGTGAAGTACGTGGCCGAGCACATTGCGGCGGCTGCTCCGGTCGCCGTCGACAAGGACCAGGTTCCTGCCGACAAGGTCGAGAAGGAACGCCGGATTTTCGTCGAACAGGTGAAGGAAAGCGGCAAGCCCGATCACCTCATCGAAAAAATCGTCGCGGGTAAGGTCGAGGCGTATTACAAGGACGTCGCGCTACTTCACCAGGCGTGGGTTAGGGAGCCAAAGAAAACGATCGGCGATCTGATCAAGGAAGCTTCGGCGAAAGTCGGCGAGAACATTCAGGTTCGCCGCTTCGTTCGCTTCCAGATGGGCGAGGAATGACCGCTAGGAACTGCAACTGAACAGGTGCGAGGTGTCAGTGGCACAGATGCGAGTTGCCAGTTCACTACGTCGGGACTTCACTATCGCGGGTCAAGGCACAATCAACTGCCTGTGCGTTGAACGCCACTGAGGGAAGTCAGGGCGTCGTGAACTCGCATCTGGCAACTACGCCACTGACGCCTCGCACCCGTTCAGTTGCAGTTTCCTACCATCACTAAACTTCGAAACCGTTGCCAGACCTAAAGTACAAACGGGTTTTGCTCAAGTTGTCCGGCGAGGCTCTCGCTGGACAGAAGCGCATCGGGTTCGACTTCGAAGTTCTGAACCGCCTCGCCACCGAGATCAGCGACATCGCGAAGATGGGCGCCAGCGTCGGCCTCGTCATTGGGGGCGGAAACATCGTTCGCGGCGCACAACTGTCAAAAATGGGAATGGAGCGTGCCGGCGCCGACTACATGGGCATGCTCGGCACCGTCATCAATGCGCTCGCCCTCCAGGATGTGCTCGAAAAAGCCGAGCTCGAGACTCGAGTAATGACTGCGATCGCGATGGAATCGATTGCCGAGCCGTTCATCAGGCGGCGCGCAATGCGTCATTTCGAGAAAGGGCGCGTCGTCATTTTCGCGGCGGGGACTGGCAATCCATACTTTTCGACCGACACAGCCGCGGCACTACGCGCCATCCAGATTCACGCCGACGTCATCGTCAAAGCAACCAGCGTCGATGGAGTGTATACTGCGGACCCCAAGCGCGACCCGGACGCTAAGCGCTACGAATCGATCAGTTACCGCGATGTCATGGTCAACGAGCTCGAGGTGATGGACCAGACGGCCATTACACTGTGCAAGGAAAACAAGCTCCCGATCATCGTC
>DASWCI010000408.1:0-5801 GCA_036390195.1 Gemmatimonadaceae bacterium | reverse complement strand
TGACTTCATCAGCCTCGCCGGCAAGAAAAGCGTAGGTATTCCAACGGACGGTCGTACGCAGATGCTCGCGGATGGCGTACGGATCGAGAACGTGCTGGGCTGTCAGTAAAGATCGGAAGCGAAATGCTCGCAGTACGGCGGGGCGCATGAAAGTGCGCCCCGCTTTTTTTTCGCTCCGGTCACAAAGCTGACTTTCACAACGTATCTGTGAGACTCCGGTTGAGTAAGGCTAGAACGCCGTAACTCCTGTTGAGCTTGGGTCCAAAAGGTCGTCTAGTAGGTAACCCTCTTCACGAGAGTTACGATGCGCCCTTCAACCGGGTTTTCTGCCTTCTTTAGCCACCTCAGAGTGGGTTCTGCCGGGGCCGCAATCCTGGCGCTGACCCTCTCGTGCTCCGATACTACCTCCCCCAGGGATAGAGCGGCGGACGACGGCGTCGTGTCTGTCGATATCGTCGTTCCTGACTCGGTCAAGAGAGCCTTGGCGGCTCAATACTCAGGAGACCTGAGCGCGCCAGTCTCGGCCTCTGCGGATATCGTTGTCCCGCCCGGTGCATCGCTTTCGAGCTCGGCACCAAGCTTCAGATACTATCTCTCGCATGTCCCGTTCGCTCCAGAGGCGATTCCGAGCATCGCGCCGTCGAATCTTACCGACGACGGTTATCTCGACCACGTGCCGCTCGGATTCACCTTCAACTTCTACGGCAACGAGTACAGCGAGGTCGTTGTCTACTCGAACGGACTGATCATGTTTGGCCCTGCCGTCAGGGATCCGCTTGGCTTCTATCGAGGCGACCTGATTCCGTACACGGCCAACCCGAATAACGCCATCGCTTTCGCGTGGACCGACTGGCAGCCTAACAAGGTGCCTGGATCGATTCGCTACGAGACTCGTGGCAGCGAGCCCAATCGCCGATTCCTTCTTCAGTTCACCAACGTCCCCGAGTACGGGGGGCGCGGTCTGCTGATGATGCAGCTCGTGTTGGCCGAGGGCTCCAACGAGATCACGATCTACACGAACTCGATGAGCATCACCAACAGCGGAAATCGCGTGACTCAGGGTGTCGAGAACCTCGACGGGTCCGCGGCAGCTTTCGACAGCGTGAAAAATCCGGTGAACGGAGTAGTTAGCCCGCGCGTGAAGGGCTTCTTCAGCCTTTCGAACGACGCGTTGCGGTTCGCGCCGCCACACCCGCCGGTTGTCACTCCGCCAGCGAACATTTCAGTCGCCACGGCTCCGCCGGCACTATCTGGTGACAACAGAATCGCTTCAAGCGCCGCAGTCGGATCCTGCGCGGCAGTCGTCGACCCCGGCGTTGCCACGGCTACCTCCGATGCTGCGAGCGTCACAGTAGTGGGCGTGAGAAGCGACGGATTGGCGCTTGATGCCGCGTATCCGAAGGGCGTCACCACGATTAAGTGGACGGCGACCGATGCTGACGGCATGACAGCCAGCGCGGTTCAGACCATCACGGTGGTCGACAAGGAAAATCCGTCGATCGCTGCGCCCCAGAATATTTCCGTGGGTAACGATCCCCACCTACCTTCGGCCCTTGTAGATGTCGGGTTGGCCGAGGCGGCAGATAACTGTCCGGATGTGAAGGTTTCCAGTGCGCGCAGCGACCATGCTGCGAGCGATGCACCATACCTTGTTGGAATCACCACGGTCACGTGGACGGCGACCGACGCATCGGGCAACACTTCGTCGACGTCGCAGTTGATAACGGTGCTCGACATCGAAGCTCCGAGCCTTTCCGTCCCGGCGAGCATTACGGTCAATGCCACAGGCGTGTCCGGCGCCGTGGTCAATTACCTGCTTAACGCGGCCGACAACGTCGCAGTCACTTCCGTCGACTGCACGAAGAAATCGGGCAGCGTGTTCCCGATCGGAAGCACGTCGGTGACGTGTACCGCATCCGATGCCGCGGGGAATAGCACCTCTGAAAACTTCCTCGTGACCGTGCTCGACGCGCACACCCAGATGAGCAATCTGATTCAGTACGTGCTCGATCTTGGTCTGCCAAACGGCACGACTAACCCCTTGATCAACCAACTCGAGGCGGCTTTCGGTAGCTTCGGCAGCGACAACCATGTCGCGTGCGTGAAGATGGCCGACTTTGTCGACATGGTCAGCACGAAGGGCCGTGATATTCCGTTGGGATCGTCCGTATACATGGCCAGCGAGGCCACGCGCATCGAGAATGTGCTCGGTTGCTCGATACCTCGCGCGCGTCCACAACTAGTGTCGCCAGAGACATCAGGCTAGTGATGGCTTGCCTCGCGAGCCTTGGCTCATAACGCAGTCATAACGCAGTAGGACGGGGCGCACGCAAGTGCGCCTCGTTTTTTTTTCTGGCGTACTCGTGCAGGTATCAGCCGGGTTGTCGATTTGAAGGGTTCAACCAAAAGTGCAGGCCCGGCACATCTTCTGCACATCGCTGAGGCATGGCCGCCTCCAAGAAAATCGACGAGCTCTACGATCTGATCAAAGGCATCGAGACGGCGATGTTCACTACCCGCGGCCCAACGGGACAGCTCGTCTCGCGTCCGATGGCCACGCAGGACCGAATTGAGGGCGCTGACCTTTGGTTCGTCACCAACTCCGACACGCACAAGCTCGACGAGCTGGCGCTCGACCCACACGTCAACTGCGCCTACTACAACAACAGAACCCACGAGTGGGTCTCAGTCTCGGGCGTTGCTCACGCGTCGAAGAACCGGAACAGGATCCGCCAGCTCTACGACGAAAACTGGAAAGCCTGGCTGGGTGATGAGGGCGGAGAAAAAGACGGCGGTCCCAACGATCCGCGCATCGCGCTCATCATGGTTGAAGCAGAGGTCGCCACCTATATGAAGGTGAACAAGTCTCGACCGATAATCTTGTTCGAGGCCCTCAAGGCCAAGGTCACCGGCTCAGCGCCCCGAATGGGTGATATTAGGGAGGTCACCGCCGGCGAGCTGATGGATTAGGCAGGGCTTTTCGCCCTTTTCTGCCATATTGTCACGGCGCCCCTCGAATTTGAGGGGCGCTTCGCGCATATTGGGGCGAGACCTCATCTTCACTCCGCCCGCCCCCGTAAGGTTGACGCAATGCCCTCCGGCGACCACAGCACCTCCGCCTCCACTCTCGGCAAGCCCTCAGCGGCTGGCAAGGCGCCTCCAGGCTCGTCCAGCACCGAGACCGCCGAGAACAGACTCGGCGAGGCTGCAGCGACGTCGTCTCGGGCTCTTAAGCGGACGCCGCTCTACGCCGTCCACGTCGCTCTTGGCGCCAAGATCGTTCCGTTCGCCGGCTTCGAGATGCCGGTCCAGTACCCGACCGGAATCACAGCCGAGCACCGGGCGGTGCGCGAGAAGGCAGCGTTGTTCGACGTCAGTCACATGGGCGAGTTCATCGTGCGCGGAGAAAGGGCGGTGGACTTCGTGAATTACGTCACGACGAACGACGTCGCCGCGCTCAAGCCGGGTCACGCGCAGTATTCCACGATTCTGCGTGAAGATGGAACCATCGTCGATGATTGTCTGGTGTACCGCGCGGATGATCGGGTGCTGATGGTCGTGAACGGCTCAAACATCGACAAGGACTTCGCGCACATCTCGCGATTCGTCGGAGATTTCGACGTCACGCTCGACGACATCAGCGACGCGGTGGCGCTGCTCGCCCTGCAGGGACCCGATGCTGCGCGGATTCTGCAGCAGCACACCGACACGGATCTCTCGAAGATCAAGTACTACGAGTTCACTACCGGAACTGTCGCTGAAGTTGAGAAGGTTTACATCTCGCGCACCGGGTACACCGGCGAGGATGGATTCGAGCTGTACTTCCCGGCGGAACACGCGGAAAAAATCTGGAATGCGCTAACCGCTTCGGGCGAGGTCACTCCCGCGGGACTCGGCGCGCGCGATTCGCTGCGACTCGAGATGGGAATGGCGCTCTATGGCAACGATCTCGACGACACGACCACGCCGCTCGAGGCATCACTCGGCTGGCTCGTGAAAATGAAAAAGGGGGATTTTGTCGGGCGCGATGCGCTCGCCAGGCAGAAAGAGCAGGGAATCAGACGAAAGCTGGTCGGATTCACGACGACGGAAAGATCGTTCCCACGCCACGGATATCCGGTGTACGTGAACGGAAATGCGAGCGGCGAAGTGAGAAGCGGGACCATGAGCCCGACGCTCGGCGTCCCGATCGGAACTGCGTACGTCCCGCCCGAATCTGCCGCGGAAGGCTCGCCGCTGGAAATCGAGATTCGCGGCAAGCGCGTCCCGGCCACAGTGCAGAAGATGCCGTTCTACAAAAACGGCAGCAGGCGTTGACAGGGCCCCTGTGAAAAGCAAAAGAAGACTACCGGCTGGGCGCGTTGGGCGGGGCGGCTTGGGGCTGTGGGCGGAGGTGAGATAGCGATGCGCGTAGCCATCATAACCGTTTCCGATTCCGTCATGCGCGGCGAGAGACAGGATTCTTCCGGCGCCGTCGTCGCTGGCTGGGTGAAGGCGAAGAAGTTCGAGCTCGTTTCGGCGACGAAATGCGCTGACGAGACTGTCGAGATCGTGCGCTCGCTCGTCGAAGCCTGCGACAGCGACGCCGCCGATCTCGTTCTTACGACTGGGGGAACTGGACTCGCCGAACGTGACGTGACTCCTGAAGCTACGCGCGCAGTGATCGAGCGAGAGGCGGAGGGAATCGCGGAACGAATACGAGTACTTGCGCTGCCGAATTTTGCACGGGCCGCGCTCGGACGAGGCGTCGCGGGAGTGCGCGGCAAATCTCTGATCGTCAATCTGCCGGGATCGCCGAGCGGAGTGCGCGATGGATTGGATGCGTTGGATCCGATAGTCCAGCATGCGTGTGATGTCCTAAGCGGTAAAGTGACGGAGCATACTCCCACTGGGGGGGCGGCAGGTCACACGGGTCCGGAGCTGGCGCGGTGAGGGTTCTAATCACGCTCACCGATGTCGAGCCGGCGGTCAGACTCAACGCGCTGCTCGAGGCAGCAGGTACGCAGACAGCAGTCGTCTCACCACTCGACGATTTGCGCGGTGAGATCAAGCGCTTCAAGCCCGATCTCATAGTGCTCACCGGCAACCTCGGCGATCCGGGCAACGTCCAGATCGTGCGCGATCAGTTGTGGAATGGAAACGCAGTGATCGGGCTCGCCGACGTGGAAGATCCTCAGCTGCGCGATCGGCTGCGCACGATCGGCTTTGCCGACATTTACACGAAGCCGATCTCCGCCGATGAATTGTACCTTGCGGTCCGGCGGGTCCTCGACCGCAGACGACTCACCGAAGCGACAGGACTGATCGGACAATCAGAAGCCATCGGCGAAGTGCTGCTCAAGGTCGAGCAGATCGCGCCGGTATCGAGCACGGTCATCATCGAGGGTGAGAGTGGAACGGGCAAGGAGCTGGTCGCGCAGGCGATTCACAAGCTCAGTCCGCGGCGCGGGAAACCATTCATTGCAGTGAATGCGGGGGCGCTGCCGGAGACGCTGATCGAGAGCGAGCTGTTCGGTCACGAGAAGGGCGCTTTCACTGGCGCTGCGGAGCGGCGCATTGGTCGATTCGAATTGGCGGATGAGGGGACGCTGTTTCTGGACGAGATCGGGGAGATTCCGCCATCGACGCAGGTGAAGCTCCTGCGCGTGCTCGAGGAGCGGCGACTCACGCGCGTCGGCGGCACGGCGCAGATACCGATCGACGTAAGAGTAGTAGCGGCGACAAATCGTCCGCTGCGCGAGAGTATGGAGGAGGGAAGATTCCGCGCCGATCTGTACTATCGTCTCAATGTTCTGAGCATC
>DASWCI010000407.1:0-3597 GCA_036390195.1 Gemmatimonadaceae bacterium | reverse complement strand
GCCCGGTATTACCCGGAGGCGTTCGACGTCCGCATCAGGTTGCTTCGGGTCACCGTTCCGTGCGTGACTGGCCCGTACACCCCCGTGCCTTGCAAGGTGACGCTCTCTCGTCACACGATTCGGATCACTGACGACGTGAGCGCCGGGTATGAACGGAAGGACACAGCGGACCCGCGTTTCTACGATTGCATCGGAACGATCGAGCAGATGTATACGAGCTCTGGTCGGGAGGACAGCGGATTACATCCTGGGAGCGAGACCGACGGGCGGCTAGTCTGGTTTGAGGGTGCGGGGTTCAAGGATAGCGAATGGGAGGTGTCCTTTCCAGGCCTGTCGCAATTCCCTCCCATGACCATCGCCGACGTCCTGTTCGAGATGCGCCTGACATTCAAGGCCGGCGGCGACAATTTCCGCAAGGCGGCCATCGATCACCTCACCAAGCCCCCCATAGAAGGTTATCGGATGTTTCGGGCGCGCACCGAGTTCCCGACGGAGTGGTACCGCTTCCTGAATCCGCAGGGGACGACCTCGGATCACGTGCTCCAGCTCCCGATCACCATCGATCGCTTCCCATTCTCGGCTCAAGGGCGCGACTTGACCCTCAAGGATGTGCTGGTGTTGGTAGCGTGGAGGCAATATCAAGGCGTGGCTCAGCCCGTTCATTTCAGCGTGCCGCCGCTGGTTGGTGAGTTGGCGTCGACGCCTCCGAGCGGTGAGACAGCCGACCTGCTCAAGTCTCTGGCACTGCCAGTTCAAGTGCTCGGGTTCGACACCAAGAACACACCGGTGACCGGGCCTGCCGACCCTCCGACCACCCCACCATCTCTCAGGATCGTTGCCACGGATCTAGCGGCCGAGTACACGACCCAGGTGACGGTGAACGGCCAGAAGGTGACGCGGCTCAAGGCCGACGCGGTAGAAGACATTGCAGTTCTCTGTCATTACACGGTCGCTGCCGTTGCCTAAGGCGCTTGGATTGATAACATGCTCCGGTGCGGGCGCGCTTTGACTCCGCTCGCAGCCCCGTTCGTCGCGCAGTCACCCCGACGCATAGGGAAGGGGGAGAAGTGATGCGCTGCCGAGTAAAGTTCGCGATACTCGGGGCGCTAGCAGGTGCCTTGCAGGCGGTGCCGGTGGACGCTCAGGATACGTCCAAGAAGGTGCTTGTCCACCCGCATCCCCCGTTTGCGCCGGTGGCTGTTCAGCAGGGGATCGCCGCTCGCTCGTTCACCCACTACGATCTCGTGCGCTTGCTCGGCCAGTCGCAGAACCTTACGATCCAGCGCGCCAGGGGCGGCATGGAGTCATCCGGGGCGCCCACTGTAATTGCGCGTCCCGGAGACATCGTCGCCACCCGCGTGAGCAATGCGCTCGCCAAGGAAAGACGAGATACGGTGGAGCTGCCCTTCCGGTATCTAACACTCAGTTCGACCGGGGCGGACACCGGCTTGCTCGTCGTTCGAGTCGTTCGACCTCCGTTGCAGTTCAATTCCAACACACAGGCTTTCGGCGGCCCAGTCTATGTCCTACTACGTGACAGCATTCATCCAGCGAGGGTTGACACTCTCCTCGCCCCGGTGCGGTTCTCTGTAATAGCATCTTCAGCTACGATAGCGCCGGGTGACTTCACGATTGGCCACGTCAATCTGCCGTACCGCGAGTTGGCCGTAACGACGAACACTCTGAGCGGCTCACTCCCGATTCATCTCAGCACTTCGCTCAATCCCGATGGGACAGACTTCTGGGTTTCCGTCGAACAGCGCATCGAGTTGGAACCTGTGGAGAGTACCATCCGAGGTTTTGGGCTTCAAACCACTGTCGTGCGCGTAACCCTGCCCGTGAGTGCCGGGCACGCACGGTGGGTCGTGCGAGTATCAGGTGCCAGCGTAGAACCCGACACGCTCACACTGTCCGGCGGGCAAACGGGGTCTGTCGTCGTTCGGTCGTCGAGCGTTGGAACGGATACGCTGCGGGCTGTTGCTGGTCATTCAGGTCGGCGCCGACCGCGATCACGTACAGCTGGCCGTTCCTCTTCCTGATTGCCTGTTTCTTGGGCGGCTTGACCGGAAGCGAGATCGCAGGTGTCAGCGCGCGCCGACGTGGCAAGGGCACGTCACGTGCCGCCTACTTCCTCAGCGGGGTGCTTACCGGTGTCTTCGTTGCAGTCGCCTTTGCCATCGGACTGAACCTCACTGGCGTGCAGATAGCGAATCAAGGAGGCGAGGCAGTGGTTTTCGTAGTAGCTGTCCTGGGCGCGCTGCTTGGTCTGTCTGGCTTAGCGAAGGCCGTCCCAGCCCTCGGGCGTGCTCTCGAGGGCTCGAGGCCGGAGGGATGATAGACGTTACCAGCCCCGTTTGGCCGTGCCTTCTCAAGGCAAGCGCGGGGCGATGTAATGCGTGACAGAGGCGCGACCATCGTCATCACAAGAGGCAGCGTGTCATGACGAGCTGGCTCGGCCAGCCGGTCCATCACCCCCCTCGGACTGCGGATCACCGCGCGAACGACAGCACGACGTAAAAGCAACCAGCTCTCGACGCAGGATCCATCGCGCTCTCATGAGGCGCGTCCGCACGGTAACGGGACTCACGTGGAGTTCATCGGCGACCTGCGACGGGGTTTCATCGTCGAGAACTCTGGACATGATGTCCTGTAGCGGACGCGGGAGCTTGGTGAGTACCGCGCGGTGAACAGCGAGCACTAGCTCCTCGTACTCCGCCTGGCTGTCCGAACCCGAGATCGTTGACGCCAATTCGGCGTCAACCGGTGAGTACCGACCTAGGTCGCGGGCGCGCTGGCGGTACGCGGAACGGAGGAGATTTCGGGCGACCGTGATGGTGTACGAGTCTGCACGCTCGGGATCGATCCGTCGCACCGCCTTCGCGATCCGCATGAGGGCGAGCTGCGCGAGGTCTTCCGTCATGTCCGAGGGGAACCGTCGCTCGAAGAACCTCAACAGCGCGGGCCGCAGCGTTGCCAGCAGACGGTTTAATGCATCCGGGCCGTCCCGTTGTGCCTCGCGAACAAGCTGGCCGAGTGTTTCCGATGCCGGCCAGGCAGACGAAGAGTCCGTCATCCAGCCCACCCACTTCCGGCGCGCAAGGGTCGCGCCGACGTAGATAGTTCGGGCGCGTTGACTCCTGTGCGCCCACTTTCAGCGTAGCTAGCCGGCGTCGCCGGCGCCACGCACCCGACGAAACTCTAACGCCGGGTTATCAACCTGCCGTCAACTCACGCGAACGGCTCTCACTCAATTGTCGATGCTCGCAAGGCCCTCACACCCGAGTTGGATCTGCTTCGGGCAAGATCCGTGCGAGGTGTGACCGTCACGCTCCAGCGCTGGAACGCAGGCCTTTTGTCCCTTTGCATCTACTCGACCGTCCACAACGGTAGAACCCGACTGCGAATGGAGGACACATGTAGCGGGCCGAAGTACCGGCTATCGAAGCTTCGCGTGGAGTATGGTGAGTACAGCCACACCTCATCCTGAGCGACGATGTACGTTCCGTCTGGGAACCTCCGAAGCGACCGCCCGGCCGCGTCGACGGCGAGCGGTCGAGTGTTCCGCACCGCGTGTCCGTTTAAGAGAAGGCCTTCCGC
>DASWCI010000406.1:0-8590 GCA_036390195.1 Gemmatimonadaceae bacterium | reverse complement strand
TCTCACGTCGCTCTGGATCATTCCAGCGGTCGACAAAATCCGGAAGAATCCAGCTCGGACCTTCAACGCCGTATAATCCTTCGACGTCGAAGCCGGCGTTGCTTACTTCGCGCCGAAGATCTTCCGGTCGATGGAAATACGCCGTCGTGAAGTAGTCGGGCCGGTTCGTCGGATTCCGATGATTGCCGTCGACCAGGTCGCGCTGGACGATGTGAGCAAACTCCTGGTCGCGGAGTAGCTCGCGCGCGAGCCCGTCAAGCGCAGACGCCCATCGCGAAATGCCGGCGGCAATCAGGACGCCTCCGGGACGGAGGACACGAATTGCTTCGGAGAGCGCTGCGCGTCGTTCCTGCTCTTGCACGAGATGATAGAGCGGCCCGAGCAGGAGCACCACCGCTGCTGATTCGTTTTCCTCTGGGAGCTCGCGCGCATCAGCGACGCTGCATGCAGCGAGCCGGCGTGCGGCTGTTTCGTTTCGCTGACGCGCCACGTCGACGAGCCGCGGTACTGCGTCGAATAATCGAACCTCGTACCCACGCTCCGCCAACCAGAAGGCGTACGCACCGGCAGCTCCGCCGACGTCGAGGACGACCGCCGGCAGTTCTGGCAGGTATCGATCGATTAGCTCGCGGGTCCGAAGCTCCTCGAGGCGAAAAGCGCCCAGCTCCAGGCGCGTCTCTTCGGGGGCAGTATCGTAGTAGGCCCTGATGTCAGGATCGAGGTACGTTGGCAGCTCCGATCAGAACTCTTCGCGAAAATTAACGGACAATTAATCCGAGCTTCATAACGGCGCAACGCGCTCTTCGAGCAAATCGGCTTCGGACAGTGGTTTCGGTATTTCACTGGCGTGGTGGAAGTCCGTGGCGGACTTCTGTATTTCTTTCCGAGAACGTGCCGGATCGGTGCAGTGATCCTTGTATGCACAATGGTCGGAGCCATGATCGTGCACATCGTGGTGCGCCACAGCGTCGGGTCTAGTCTGTATCCAGCCGTGCTGCTATTCGCTGTGGTCGCAATCGCAACAAGACGACCAGACTAATAGGGCCTGCAGGTCAAATCGGTTGGCCGTAAGTGAGTCGGCGCCAAATCCACTCGACGGGCCCGAAGCGGTAGCGCGAGAGCCACCACGCGCTGAGCGGGATCTGCACTACGATGATCGCGGCGGCGATCGCCATCGCCTTCGCTGCACCGATTTGCCACCACAGCGCCAGCCCGAACCCGTACGATAGCGTGACACAGATGATCGAATGCATCAAATAATTCGTCAGTGCTATGCGGCCTACGGGCGCGAACACAGTGATGAAACGCCGGCCATCGACGACCAACAGAGCGACTGTGGCAGCGTAGCCGAGCGCGAGCGTCGGAATGCCGACTGCCTGCATCAGTACGCCGAGTACACCTCCGACAGAAGGAGGCAGATATGGCCAGCGTTCGAACGCCAAAGTCGCGATCACGTTCGCCGGCAGTCCGACACTCCAGCCAAGCAAGCTCCAGCGCACGAGTGTTGCGCGGTGCTCGGACGGCGAGAGTGCGAGGCCAGTTCGCACGGTCCAAAGTCCCAGCACGAACATGCCGAGTACTTTCGGAAACCGAACGGTCGCAAACAGGTCGGCCCAGCGGCCGGCGAGAAAGACCAGGTTGCCGATGAAGGCATCCTTGATCCCGCCTCTGCCCATGGCTTCGAAGAATCGCAGCATAGTCGGAGGCGCGCCTGAACCGGGCGCTGCTTGACCAGCGCCCGATCCGACGAGCATCCAGACCGCCAGCGCGACGACATAAAGCGCTGTAGGCACGGCGAGCAGAATCACGCTCCACCGCACGAGCGCGCGGTTGGGTTTTCGCGCGAACCACGGCATCGTGAAGCCAAGCAGCGCGTAAAGCATCAGAATGTCGCCGGCCCAGATCAGGAAGGCGTGAATGGCGCCAATCGCCAGCAGGATGCGGAGACGTCGCCTGAATCTCGGTAGCGCCGTATCTCCACCGCGAGAGAGCTGTACTCCAAAGCCGATGCCGAACAGGAGTGAGAACACCGAGTAGAACTTGCCGTCGACGAAGACATGCTCGAGAAACAGCGCGACGTGGTCGGCGGTCGTGTGGGAAAGAGCGGCGGCGCGATCGGGCGAGAGGAAGATCAGGCCGAAAAACACCAGCACGTTCGCGAAGAGAATGCCCCCAACCGCCACGCCGCGCAGGACATCCAGGGCCTGAATGCGCTTGCGTACGGGCAACACTGAGACGTCAGCCGTGCCCGCTGTTCTACTCTCCCTTGCCTCGTCGAGGAAGGTCCTCATCACGCCGAGCGACGAAGCGGCGTCGGCTCAATGAAATCGGCGTCGCGACGAGGATACCATTTGGTGAACAACACGCGCGCCAGCCAGTAGAGCATGAGAACCAACGGCAACAGCGCCGGAATGGCGAGCAGCGGCAAGATGCGTATAGGCTTCGGAATCACCTTTGCCTGACCCAGAAAAAATGAACCGGAGGCGATGAACAGGGAAAAGCACATTCGCCACAAATGCCTGGCGATGCGATGTGCTCTGTCAAGACGGCGGCCGAGCATCAAACGAATGTCGCCCACCGCTGCCAGCAGAACCACGCCGCCAAACAGGAAGAGCATCAGCGCCGGCACACCGTTGATGGTGCCGCTGGCGCGATTCAAGGCCTCGAAACCCAAGCTGGTACTGAAGAAGCCCACCACAATCGCAAGCAGCGTCGCTGCTATGTCCGTCAAATGAAATTCCTGGTCGGGACGCCGAACGGTGAGGAACGCGGTAGTGACCAGATAAAAGGAAAGCAAACCACCGATCACTGAGGAGGGCTGGCCCTTCACGGCCGCTATCACTGCACCGGTGAGCGACAGAACCAGCATCGCGTAGACGAAGATCATCCCGCTTTTGCGGTGCACCTTTCCGCCTTTGAAGACAAAAACCGCTACGAATCCGGCAAATATTGCAATCGATCCGGCGATGATGTGTAGGGGTAGCAAGATCACGGCGACTGTGCCGCCGTCGTTCGGACGCCCTTGATCAACAGCCACGGACCCAGTGTCAGCTCGAACAAAGCCACCGGTATCCACATGAGTTGTGTGATCGGGCCGCGCAGAAATTCCGCGAGCTGCAACGGGAGCGCCACCACGAGTAACGCCGATCCGACTAAACCGAGCCAGGCCAGTGGGAGGGGGATCATGCGACCGCGCAGCAGCAGGTAGGAGAAGAGCGTGCTGCCGACGGCGAAGAGGGTCGCGCTGCTGGTGGTTTCCCACTCTCCCACGTTCAACAGAAAGTTGCCAAGCGCGCCCGCTGCTGCGGCGTCCGGTGCGTTCGGCCCTGCAGCGGTCCCGAGCCAAAGAAGTCCCAGCGTGGTCGGCGGGATTGCGCCGAGCACGCCTTCACCGACGCGGCAGGCGAGACCGAGCATGGCGATCTCGTTGTCTTCGTCGCGCGTGATCCCATAGAGCGTCACTGCCAGCACCAGCGCCGAGAACGAGCTGAGCACTGTGAGCAAGACCGTAACGCGCATCTCTGTCGTATGCTGCGCGATGCTCGCGAGCTTCGCGTGGATCCCTTCTCCGCTGGTTGCCCTGTTGAACAGCACCATTCCCGGAAAGGCGACAGCGATGTAGAAGAGGAATGTGAAGCCGGCGATTCTTGCGTTCGTTTTGCGAGTCATTGTCGTGCTCTGAGGTGGTGAGTGAGGACTTGTCAGCGGCCAATACGGGATAACTTAGTTTTTAGTTTCAGGGACTCTGAGGGTGGACTGGCGGATCAGGATGGGCCACTCGTTTCGCCTCTAGAAACCCGACGCGATCTGTTCTCGTAAGGGAACCGTGCTTTGCATTCTCTATGTGACCGCGGCTGGCGCGCTGCTCGGCATCGCAGGCCTGCTGATCGAGCGAGCGCTGCCGGCGACCTTGCCGCGGCGCTGGATCTGGTGCGCGGTTATTCCGATTTCCGTTGTCCTTCCCGGCTATTACCGGATGCACCACAACTGGTCCGTCACTCCACTATTTCAGCACAACGAAGGACGGCCAGCTCTCGGCCGGGCGCTCGAAACGGCGTCGTTTACTCTCTTTGACCCAGGTTGGTGGGGGCGCACCGAATCGTACGACACGGCGATCAATCAGGTCTGGCTGATTCTGTCGGGAATTCTGGTCATCTGGGGTCTGACCAATGTGATGCGGGTTTCACATATCGTAAGCTTGTCAGGTAGTGGGGAAGGCGACTCGCGGCAGCCAACAATGATCGACGGTGTTCCGGTCGTCGTCACCGACGTGGCGGGGCCTGCCACTGTCGGCTTCTGGCGCTCCCGCGTACTCGTGCCGGAGTGGGTGCTCGCCATGCCAGGAATGCAGCGGCAATATGTGTTGCGTCACGAGGAGGAACATCGCAGGGCACACGACGCGCGACTTCTGTTCGTCGCATCGCTCCCGCTAATCCTGATGCCGTGGAATCTCGCTATGTGGTGGCTGTTACGGCGGCTGTGTCTGGCGGTCGAGATGGACTGCGACAACCGCGTTGTGGCAGCGCTCGGCGACGCAAACGCTTACGGAGAAGTGTTGCTCAAGGTGGCGCAGGCAGGAAGCCGAGGTCCGCGCCTCCAACCGGCGTTCCTTGGAGGAATGGGGATGCTGGAGCGCCGGCTTACCGCACTTCTGACACCGACGCGGCTTTGGTATGTTCAGCGGTTCCTGCTGCCGACCGCGGCATTGGCGCTTCTATTCCTCGTATTGTGGATGCCGCACCCCATTGTCGCGAGATCCCATGCGCACGTTACGATGACATCAGGCGCGACGACACCTCCGAGACTACACTGAAGAACGTTCATCTGACCCAGCGCGAGCTGGACATCATGGGTGTGCTCTGGGACCTCGGCGAAGCAACCGCGACCGAAGTCAGGGACCGCGTCGACCCGGAGTTGGCTTATACGACCATCTCCAGCATGATTCGCACGCTCGAGCTGAAAGGTTACGTTTCGCATCGACGCGGTGAAGGAAAGACGCACATCTACTTTCCGGTGATCGATCGCGAGAAAGCCGGTGCGTCCGCGCTGAGTCGAGTGTTGGACAAGATCTATGGCGGGTCGCCAATCAAATTGGTTGCCCACCTCATGGAGCAACATCGGCTCTCAGAAAAAGAGCTCGCGCGCATGCGCGACCTGCTGAAGCGGACCAAGAAGCGGTAGAATCTCCATTCGCGAAAAAGAAACGCCCCGAACGCCTGCCCTTAACCTAAGGCGTGCAAACTCAGGGAATGCCGTGCTGCGCACGAAGGTACGCGGCGATTTCGGCGTATTGCTTCCCTGCGTCATCCGCCTTTGCCTCCCCAATGTAGTGTTCGGCCCAACCCAGCGATGTTCCGCCCCATGCGCTGTCTTTGGTATTCAACTCGGCGCCAGCATCTACTAATACCTGGACCGCCTCGAGGGAGCCCGAGGACACCGCGTGATGGAGAGGAGTACCGTGCGAGTAGAGGTCCACGCTCGGTGCGTTCAGGTTGACGCCGGCGCGTATCATTCGCCGCAGCGCGTCCGCCTTGCCATTGAGCGCCGACAGCACGAAGGCAAACTGCCTTTGTTGATCGCTCGCCGTAGGCAGAAGGCGATCGACGTCATCCCAGCGCCCAAGACAAAGGGCCGTCGCCAACGTGAGCGTCGCCCCGCGCTCCACGAGATGCCTGGCAGCGTCGAAGTTCCCGTTGACGAGCGCATTATCCGGATTGCCGTCGGTAGCCGCGCCCGCGTCGACCAGCACGTCGATCAGCTCGAGTTGTACGCCGCTCTGTCGCGCGATCCATGACCAGGACACCAGCGTCAGCGCATAATCGAGTTGCTCCTGAAGACTCGACGTGCCCTCGCGCCTGGCAGCGTCGATGATCGCACGGGCCACGGTGGCGATGTTCCTGGGCAGCCGGCCGTTTCGCACTGGATCTTCCGCCACAAACCACAACAGGTACGGCCGCCGGAAGAATCCGTCGACTGCCTTTCCAACCACATCGCGCAGCCAGGCGCCCGGCGACTCGAGCCGCTCGCGCACCAGTGCTGGATTCGCAGCAACGAGTCGCTCTACCGTGGCGACGTCGCCGTTGTCGATGGCCGACACAGCCTCGCGAAATCTGGCGTCAAAAAGAGTCGAGTCCATCTGGCAATCAAGTCCGGCGGGGCGATACGTTTGCCGCCGTGCAAATGGTCATTGCAGCGCTCATCTATTTCTGTTCAGCTCTTAATGTAAATAGAGGCGAGCCGAAGTTCAGAGTGATCGCGTTCTTCACCGCCAAAAAGGATCCGGCACATATCAGCTTCGTACATGAAGCCGTGCGATGGTTTCCGCAAATGGCGGCGAAATACAATTTCAGCTTTGACACCACATCCAATTGGAACAATCTGAATGCAGATTTTCTCTCCAGGTATGAGGTAGTCGTTTTTCTCGATACACGTCCTGAGGAACCTGCACAGCGAGCTGCGTTTCAGGCGTACATGGAGCACGGCGGAGCCTGGATGGGCTTTCACTTCGCTGGCTTTGCTCTGACACCTTCAGCGTATCCGGCAAATTGGGATTGGTATCACAACAAATTTCTCGGCTCCGGATCATACGTCAGTAACACCTGGCGACCTGTGTCGGCCGTTCTGCGCGTCGAAGACCGCAAGCATCCAGCAACACACCATCTGCCCGAGACTTTCAGGTCCTCGCCAAACGAATGGTACCGATGGGAAAAAGATCTGAGACAAAACCCCGACATCGACATTCTGCTTTCCATCGACTCAACCAGCTTTCCGCTTGGCACCGGGCCAAAACCGCAGGAGATCTGGCACAATGGATACTATCCGGTAGTGTGGACGAACAAGAACTACAGGATGATCTACTTCAACATGGGTCACAATGACATCGACTACGAGCACAAGTACGACACGACCAACAAGACGTTGTCCTATACGCTGAATAACAAAATTCAGGATCAACTGATCATCGATGCTTTACTATGGCTCGGGGACAGAGAGACGAAGACGCCGGATGATGCGACCTACGCCCCGGACAAGGCAGCGCGGAGAGTAACTCAATGCGAATTGTCGTCATTGGAGGAACCGGTCATATCGGCACATTCCTCGTCCCTCGACTGTTTAACGCGGGTCACGAGGTAATCGTCGCCAGCCGTGGAATGCGCACGCCGTATGTATCGCATCCTGCATGGAACACAGTAGAACGCATCGAGATCGACCGGGCCGCAGAGGATGCTGCAGGCACATTCGGCGCGCGCATCGCAGCGCTAGGCACCGATGCAGTTGTTGATCTTATTTGCTTTACTCCCGCGAGCGCGCAGCAGCTGGTGGACGCATTGCGGCCACGCGAAACGCTCCTGCTCCACTGTGGGACAATCTGGGTGCACGGCCGCTCTTCTACAGTGCCGACCACCGAAGACGAACCTCGACACCCGTTCGGCGATTATGGAATTCTCAAGGCCGAAATCGAAGAGTTGCTGCTGGACAGCGCTCGGCGCGGCGTCGCGCGTGCGGTGGTGCTGCATCCGGGGCACATGGTGGGTCCCGGATGGAATCCACTGAATCCTGCTGGCCATTTCAATCCGGAAGTGTTCACCCGCATTGCACATGGCGAGCTGCTGCAACTCCCGAACGAAGGGATGGAGACCGTGCATCACGTGCACGCGGACGACGTTGCGCAGGCGTTCGAGCTCGCGCTCACCAAGTCCGATAATGCGATTGGGGAAAGCTTTCATGTAGTCTCACCGGGGCCGCTCAGTTTGCGCGCATACGCCGAAGCCATGTTCGCGCATTTCGGACGACCGGCGCGTCTCGCCTTTCTTCCATGGGAGGAATGGCGGCATACCGTGACCGAAGACGAGGCGCGAGCAACGTGGGACCACATCGCGCATTCGCCGTACGCCAGCATTGCGAAAGCGCGACAGCGTCTCGGCTACGCGCCGAGGTACACGTCGCTGGAAGCGGTGATCGAAGCGGTCAATTCGCTGATTGCTGCCGGCGTGGTGCGCGTGCCGGATTAAATGTGCGCGGCGACGCGCCGATCCTCTGAAAGTCTCAAAAGCGCCGTTGACGATATACAATGCTTACATCGCCCGTCTGACTCGGCACGACGAATGGCGGACGCGGGGGAATCGTAACGCGAGGAACTGGCGGAATGCCCAGCTGTCGCGCTGCAAGATCGAAGTCGATATGGCTACCCGCGGGAATCGACAACCCCACCGTCGCGCCGATGTCGGGAACCGCCCAGTATTCCATCACCCAGTCACGAGCGTGATGGCGGTATCGCGTCGTATCGACGACGCGTCCGTCGATCGACGACGTGAGCACTTTGGCGCCGCGCGCGCGCATCACCAACCCAGTAGTTCCGGGTGGGGCGGTGACACGGAGCACCACACGCCTGGCTCCGTTGAGCAGCGTGTCGCCGATCAGTGTGGCGTTCGGGCCCGCGAGCGGCACGCGTGCGACCCTTCGGCCGGTGAAGCGGGTTGAGTTCTGCGAGAGCTGCGCCGTCCACTCGGGACTGGGCGTGGGGGTCCGTGCCCCGATAGCATCGCGGGTCCAGGCATCTGTCGAACTCCCCAATGTACCAAGCCAGGCG
>DASWCI010000405.1:0-7378 GCA_036390195.1 Gemmatimonadaceae bacterium | reverse complement strand
TTCCATAACAACGGCAGTCCGTACTCCGCGCTCGAATGGCCGTTGGCCCGAACGGTCACCACCAAAGAGCGCGTGGGCGGGGAGGAAATTCGGATCCGGCGCGGCGATGGGACCGACGGCTTCATCCGAATGAGCTCGGCGCCAGTGGTGGACTCGGATGGCGAGATCGTGGCGGCCGTTGCGATTGTGGTGGACGTCAGTGACCAGCGAAAGGCTGAGCGAGCCATGCGCGCGACCGACGAGCGATTCCGCTTCGTGGCGCAGGCGACGAATGATGTCATCTGGGACTGGGACCTACAAACAAACTCGCTGGTCTGGAACGCTTCCGTCGAAACGGTCTTCGGTCACAAGCAGAACAAGATCTATCCCGAGATTCAGTGGTGGTACGATCACATCCACCCGGAAGATCGCGACAGAGTCGTTGCGGGAATTCACGCAGTGCTCGATCAGGGTGGCACCAGCTGGAGCGACCAGTATCGCTACCGTCGGAGTGATGGCACGTATGCGAACGTGATGGATCGCGGTTATATCGCGCGCGACACCAGCGGTGCCGCGGTTCGCGTGATTGGAGCAATGACGGACGTGACGGAGCGATCACGCTCAGAGGCTGCGATCAGGTTCCAGGCTCAGCTGCTCAATGCAGTGCAGCAGGCTGTCGTCGCAACCGATCCCGAAGGCATAGTGATCTTCTGGAACGATTTCGCGGAAAGACTCTATGGCTGGGCGGCAGTGGAAGCGGTTGGAAAATCCATTCAGGAGCTGACGCCAGCTCCGTTCCTGCGCGAGCATGGCGGGGAGATCGGTCAGCGTGGTGCTCCCGGAGAAAGCTGGACCGGCGAATTCCTGGTGCAGGGAAAATCGGGGAAGGCCTTCCCCGCACTCCTTACCACATCGCCTGTCCGCGACCAGCAGGGAACGGTGCTCGGATATGTTCGTGTCTCTATCGATCTCACCGAGCGGCGCAATCTCGAGGAGCAGTTCCGCCAGTCACAGAAGATGGATGCTGTCGGTCGACTCGCCGGTGGAATCGCGCACGACTTCAACAATCTCCTCACGGTAATCAGGCTCAATACCGAAATCATCATGGAGGGCTTCGACCCGACGGACCCGCGCAGCGAAGACGTGAAGCAGATCAGGAGCGCAGCCGAGCGCGCATCGTCTCTGACCAGGCAGCTGCTCGCTTTCAGCCGCAAGCAGATTCTCCAGCCGCGAGTGCTGAATATGAACAGCGTTGTCGGCAGCGTAGAACCAATGCTTCGCCGCCTCATCGGCGAGGATGTCACGATCGTGTCGGGCTGCACTGCGCGGGGATACGTCGTCGCGGATCCTGGTCAGATCGAACAGATCCTCGTCAACCTCGTCGTGAACGCACGCGATGCCATGCCCCAGGGCGGCACGATCAGCATCGAAACGAGGAACGTCGAGCTGGATGAGAACTACACCAGCGAGCACGCCCCAGTCGTGCCGGGCCGTTACGTGATGCTGGCGGTGGGCGACACCGGCGTCGGAATGACGAGAGAAACAAGGGAGCACGCCTTCGATCCGTTCTTCACTACCAAGGACGCGGGAAAGGGAACGGGGCTCGGGCTGGCAACGGTGTACGGAATCGTAAAGCAATCTGGCGGATACGTCTGGATTTACAGCGAGCCCGGGAAAGGAACTACCCTCAAGCTGTATTTCCCGGAAGTGAGTGCGGCTGCCGCTTTTAAAACGGGAGAATACAAAGTCACTGCCAAGGAAGCGGCACGAGGATCTGAGACGATTCTTCTGGTTGAAGACGAAGAGGCAGTACGTGGTCTCACCTCACGAATTCTCGAGAAGCAGGGCTACCGCGTCATCGTGGCGCAGCACGGCCGCGAAGCGATGGACATCGCAACCAGGGAAGAAGGCAGAATCGATCTCGTGCTCACCGATATCGTAATGCCCGGGATGAATGGCCGAGGTTTGGTGGAGCGCCTGGCGGGCATTCGCCCTCGCATCAAGTCGCTTTACATGTCCGGCTACACCGACGACGACATCATCCGTCGCGGATTCATCGAGCCCTCGAAGAGCTTTCTGCAAAAACCCTTCACGTCGGACGCGCTGCTACAGACCGTAAGAAAGGTTTTGGACGAAGGCTGAACCAAGGCGTCGCACAGCCCACTTGCGACGACACCGAGACGTGCCGGCAGTTGAGCGCGTCTGTTCTGGTCAGTATATAGCAGCATGGATTCGAAGGGTTACGCAACCGTGGCTACCCTTGTCGTCACGGCAGCAATCCCGTTTCACAATGTGCACGCGCAGGATACCGCGGCGACTCGCCTCGAGCCGGTTGTTATCGAGGTCGGACGCGGAGCCCACAGATCTCTGCTGCGACTTCCCTTCGCAGTCACCGCCCAGACCCCGGATTCAATGCGCCCGGGCCAGCGACATCTATCGCTCGACGAAACGCTTTGGCTCATTCCGGGCTTGTCAGTCTCGAATCGGAACAATCCGTCCCAGGATCCGCGGATTTCCATTCGTGGCTTCGGCGCGCGGTCCGCGTTCGGTGTCCGCGGCATCAGGGTACTTCGCGATGGGATTCCGCTGACCCTGCCTGACGGCCAGACGCCGGTCGATTATCTGGACCTCGAATCCGTCGGTCGTGTGGAGGTAATGCGGGGAAGCGCTTCGTCTCTCTATGGAAATGCTGGCGGCGGTGTCGTCGATATCCGAACAAGCGAGCCGTTGCCCGTTCCGGTCTCAGGGGCAGTTCGCTTTTGGAGCGGCGCTTACGGTACGCGCCGCCTCGTCGCAAAGACGGCCGGGGCCACCGATGGATTTGGATACCAGGCTAATGCCGCGCGGACCGAGAGCGATGGGTACCGCGACTATTCGCGACAGCGTACGAACAACGGATTCGCGCGCGTGTCCTATGACAATGAGGAGGGATCTTACGCGCTCGAATGGCTCGGAGTTCACACTCCCGTGGCCGAGAACCCGGGTGCAATTACTCGAGCGCAGTTCGACCTGGACCCGCGGATGGCGGACCCGCTGTCCATTAGAAAGAGCGCGCGCAAGGCGGTAACTCAGTCGCAGTTCGGCCTGACGGCGCGTCGCACCGGAAGCCGCAGCGAGATCGAGGCATCCGGATACCTCGGCACCAGGGCACTGGACAACCCACTCACGTTCGCCATTGTGGATCTTGGGCGCACGATGTCGGGCGGAAATGTGCGCGCCACCATTCCCTTCTCGCTGCTCGCCGCCGACCAGAGGTTCACCATCGGAACAGAGGTACAGCTGCAAAACGATTTGCGCCGCAATTTCACCAACTGCAACAACATCCCTCGGCCAACGATACCAACAGCAACCTGTCCCGACACTGGTGTGGAGCGGGGTACGCTGACGCTCGATCAACGCGAAATCGTTTCGTCCATCGGGTCATACGTGCGGGACGAGTTGGATCTCGGAGAGCGTTACACCTTCACTGCATCGGCGCGCGCGGACGCGGTGCGTTTTAGCGTCAAGGACAGACTGATAAACGCTACAAACCCCGACGATTCAGGGCGACGGCTGCTCCATGCGATCAGCCCGATGGTCGGTTTGCTCGCTCGGTTGTCCGATTCGCACAGCGCTTACGCCAACATCTCGTCTGCGTTCGAGACGCCCACCGCGACTGAGCTGGGAAACCAGCCGAGTGGCGCAGGCGGAATTAACCGGGATCTCAAGCCACAACGATCGACTACTTATGAGCTCGGGTTCAAGGGCGCGGGGACAAGTGGCCTGCAATACAATGCCGCCCTGTTCGCCACTGCCGTTCACGACGAGCTGATTCCATTCGACATTCCGGCCAGCGGGGGCAGACGATATTTCCGCAACGCTGGTCGCACTTCGCGGCGCGGCCTCGAGCTCGGATTGGGAGCAGCTCTTCGACAGCTCGAGATCGGGGGAGCATACACCTACGCGAACTACCGCTTCGTCGACTTCACGGTCGACACTGCGCACTACGCTGGAAATCGAATTCCCGGCATTCCTCGACAAGCGTTCCAGGCGAGCGCGGCGTTGCACAACCCGCTCGCGACGCTGGTGATGGAGACAACGCTCGCCGACAGGATGTTCGTCAACGACGTCAACTCGGAAAGCTCTCCCGGCTATGGGATTGTCAACGCGAGAATCATCAGCGGCGCGGCACTGGGAGTTTCATCCGCCGAACTGACAATGGGCGTGCAGAATCTTTTCGACAAACGTTGGGTTTCCTCGGTCAGTGTGAACGCGGCTGGCGGCAAGTTTTACGAGCCCGGCTCTCAGCGCTCGCTTTACGTCGGATTGAGTCTGCTCGGCGCGCCGAAGTCTTCGCGCTGAATCCCCAGAAAACAGCGGCGGGTCCGGCTAGCGCAGCATGAGAGGTACGCGCGATGTCACGCGCGTCACGCGGCTCTTGGCGTCATATGAGCCTCGGCACAAGAAACACAATGCCATACAGCGCCAGCCACGAGATCACGATGAAGTACCAGTACACAGCCATCACCGTGGCGTCGGAATAGTGTTTCTTCTCGATAGGTCCGACCAACATCACCAGCCCGATCAGAAACGTCTCGATCGTACCGGCAAGCAGGTGCGCGAGATGCACTCCCAAAATCGTCCAGGTTATCGAGCCGTATGCGTTGGAGTCGTAGCGCGTGTGAAGAGCATGAAACTCAAAGCCACGGAGTACGATTGCGACGATTCCGAAGAGGACGCCGAGCATGAGCCAGCGCCCCACGCGTGCCGGAGGCTCGTGCACACGCGCGGCCTTCGCTGCATACCAGAATGGAATCACGCTGACGACCAGCAGAAGAAGATTGATGGACGAAACGCCGACGTCGGGAGGCGGCGTACGTGCAGGCGGCCACGTGTCGAAGTTGCGACTAATGTAGAAGTAGCTGGCAGCGAGAATTACGAACGCGGTGCCCTCGAGGACAATCATCAGGCGGTTGCCCCACCAGATCGGCGCATGGTAGCGGAAGGCGTGATCCGGGAGTACCGCTACGTCCGCAACTGGCCTCCGCTTCACTGCGTCGTCCTCAAAGCAATGCTGCGCTACTGCTTTCTCAGCTCGATGCTTCCGTTTACGCTGCTTGCTCTGATGTCGCGCCCACCGTTTCCAATCCTACCCGATGCGTGACGCGGCCCCCATCGGCCGGATATCGTCAGCGGGAAGTCGCTATCGATTCCACCATGCACGGTGTCGAATCGGAAGTTGGCGTCGAAACGAGCCGGAACGTAGATCGATACCGATCCGTTGACCGTCTTGAAGTCCATGTCATCGTCGCCCTGTAGCGACGCCATCCGCGCATCGACGTTTCCGTTGACCGTCTCGGCCGTTACAGGCCCGACGGCGGTGTTGACATCGACCCCGCCGTTGACCGTCGTCGCGCGAACCGGACCGCTGGCGTTGCGAACGGTGACACCACCGTTCACGCTGTTGGCGCGAACTTCGGTTCCGACGTCACGCACCGAGACCCCTCCGTTTACGGAGTGAGCACCGACTTTGACGCCGCGAGGTACTCGCACGGTAAACTTCACGGTCGAGTGGTTCTCATTGTGATCGTTGTGTCGGCTCTGCTCCATGTCGCCGTCCTCGCAGCGCGAGTTGTTGTTCCAGATCGCGCAGATCGTCACGTTGCCGCCGGCCTGGACTACCTCGTAGTGGATGTCGTCCATTTCGCGTCCGTTCGAACGCTTTTCGGCAACCAGATGAACCATGTTGTCCGAGCTCGGCGTGAACTCCACCGTGCCATTCAGGTTGAAGACATGCATCCATCGACCAGAGTCGACCCGACCGTCCCAGCGCCATATATCCGAATCGCGCCCGTACTGTTGCTGCGCACCGATCACCGGCGCGGCGAACAGGAAAGCGAGAATCGCCAGTGGTTTCGTTCTATTCATCTTCTCTCCGGGTGGTTGAACCGCTGTTGATCACAATGCGTCCGCTGAATGTCTGAGCCGTTACTCTCGCTCTGCCATCGCCGATCGTGAATTCCACGCGACCTTCCCTTCGCCTGCTGCTCGGTGGGAGCGTGATCGGGAAATCCGTCGATAGGTCGCCACTGAAGGTCTCGACGCTGAATTGCGCTCCCGCGCCCCGGGGAATATCCAGTCGCAGAGTGCCGGAATGCGATTCGAAACCATATCTGCCCGACGGCTCGATGGTGCCCGCGTACGTGATGTCTCCACTGACAGTCTCCGTGCGAACATCCTTGGACTGAATTCCTAGCAGGCGGATGCTGCCGCTCACTGAGCTCGCCTCGACGTTGCCGGAGACATTCTCAGCGCGCAGCTCTCCGCTGACAGTCTCTCCGCGCACATTTCCATTGACTTGACCGACATGGACATCTCCCGATACTGCCTCCGCGCTTACTGTACGCAGGCCATCGGTCACATCGACGTTACCGCTGACGCTCGATGCCTCGATCTCGCCCTGCGAGCCCTTCGCCGTAACGTCTCCCGATACTGCTTCCAGAATCAGCCGTGATCCGCGCGGGACTGATACATCGTAGCGCGCGTCACCAACGTTGTTGTGTCTACCGCGGCCCCTCCGACCGTAGTTGTCGTTGTCTTCCACACTCAGGGTGACTCTCGACGAGTTTGCACTGAACCGCAAGTACCCGCTCTCGACTGAGGCCGAGACCTTTACATCGGCACGATCCCATCCGGTCACGCGAATGCGCCCGGAGATGAGTGAGAGATCGACTGCACCGCCGCGATCCAGTCTGACCGTAGTGTCTATGCGAGTGAGGCCACGTATCTGGACCCCTGACTCGTCCTGCGCCCTCGCCGAAAGCGGAAAAGCCGCCACCACTGCTGCAATCGCGAGGACTCGCGAAGGATTCATGTTGTTCATTTTATGTGCTTGCCGGCAGCATTGCCGCCGTGCGTAGGAGCTCGACTTTCTTGTCGAGCGCGTGTGTCAGCTGCTGGCCGAGGAGCTGGCTGGCGGGATCTCTGGCGAGCGCCGCCCTGCTCTGCTCGATTGCAGCATCAATTATTTGGAGATTCTTTTCGATGATTGCGATCGTCGCCGAGTCGAGCTGCGTCTTTCGCTGGCTCACGATCTTTTGGAGCATGTCTATCTCTTTGCCATAGACGACATCTGAGCTCGCCTGATCGGCAACGACCCGATTCACAAGACTTGCCGAGGAATTGCCTGAACGAACTGGACCATCACTTTGCGCCGGACGCGAGGTGGTCCCCCCGCGCTCTGTGTTCGCGCTACTACCTTCGGCCGGCGCGGCTGCGCTCTGCGGTGCACCCGAGTCCGGAGTGGTATTCGACGGCAACGCGGCGCCAGGCAATGTTGCCCGCGCGACAGACGCAGGCTGCCCCGAGCGGATTGATCTGGCAGTAAGCATGTAAGTAATTCCCGCAGTGCTCACCACCA
>DASWCI010000404.1:0-1960 GCA_036390195.1 Gemmatimonadaceae bacterium | reverse complement strand
GATCGCACCGCGGTCGCGATCATCATCGCGATCTGGCTGCTGTCGACGATCCTCTGGCTGCAGCCCGGTATCACGCGCCCCGACGGCGTCGGATACTACGTTTATCTTCCATCGGCGTACATCGGTCACGATCTTCTCTTCTTCGATGAGTGGCAGCGATTTGGACTGGTTCCCGGCGGCCGCATTCTTCACAAGGAGATCACCACGACCAATCACCTCGGCGATCACTGGACGTGCGGCAGCGCGGTCTGGTGGCTTCCGAGCTTCATTCTTGGCGACGCCCTTCGCCTCCTGTTCCACCAATTCCCTCGCGACGGAATCTCGTTGCCGTACAACGTGGCGGTGGTGGTCGCCAGTGCTGTAGCCGGATTAGGAGTCCTTCTCATCGGCTGGTGGATGTCGCGATCGCTCCTGGCAGTGCTCGGCATTTGGTTCGGCTCACCGCTGCTGTGGTACTCACTGCGCAACTCGATCACATCGCACGCGGTCTCGGCGTTCGCATGCGCGCTGCTCGTCTTTCTCGCTGTCCGCCTGCGTGATCGAACCGACTGGCAGGCGTTTTTTAGTGTCGGCCTCGCCGCTGGATTCGCTGCAGCGGTCCGACCGCAGAATCTGTCGCTTGCCGTGATCCCGTTTTTCTTCTCGTTTCGGAAAAGCTGGATCTATCTCGCCGGCATTCTCCTGGGGCTGCTTCCCGAGCTGGTCGTCAGCCAATTCATCTACGGCGATCCGACTGCATTTTTTTTCGGAGGCACGGCACGACCGTTCGCCGCGTTCGAGCGCATCTGGATTTGGGAGCCGCTCTTCTCGTGGTACCACGGACTCTTCACGTGGACCCCGTTTCTTGCGCTCGGCGTCGTTGGCTTTGCGTTCCTGATTCGTGACGATCGCCGCCTGGGTCTCGCTGCCGTTTACGCGTTTGCTTCTCAGTGGTTCATCAATGCTGCGTTCGAACGGAGCTTCTGGGGAGCGTACTCGTTCGGACAACGGCGCTTCGACAACTGCCTTCTGTTTTTTCTCCTCGGCGCCGCGGCGCTCTTTCGACGGATTCCGCGTTGGCTCGCAGTCGCCCTAACGGTGATGACCGCTGGGTGGACGATGAGTCTCTACTTCGCCGCGCTCGATGGACTGAATTTGTCGTCGTATTACACGCCCGCGGAGTTGTTCCGACTTGCAGAATTCAAGGTCCCGCTGCCGCTCGAATCGGTTCCCGCTCCGATGCACGGAGTCGTTCTGGCGATGGCGGTAGTCTGCGTGGCGTCATGGGCACTCGCCTGTGTTCTGATTCGCCGTTTCGCGATGATTGCCGGCGCAAGCGTCGTCGCCATCGCATCGATCTTGTTCCTCGCTGCTGGGCTGAACGATCGCACTCACCTGCCGCGATTCAGATCGCTGATCGACCACAATCGTCCATATCAACTTTTGCCCGGCGGTCCGGATGTCCGCTTCGGATTGTTGAGCGACGAAGCGACATACCTTCGGAAGAGCGGACGCATCGCTGAAGCGGACAAAACGGAACGCGAGCTGATCGATTTGCAACGAGCCAGGAGAGCGGCGGCAGCGAGGATGGGCATTCAGGAATGAAGCGAGCGGCGCTCACCGTGGTGCTCTTCGGGATCCTGTCGCTGCTGGTGATTCCTGTCTATCCGCATTTCGTGTCGCCCAATGAGTTCGCGCGATGGGCTCTCGCGGTGGCGCTCGTCGAACATCACACAACGGAGCTCACGCAGGTCGCGCCGATACTGGGTCCGCGATTCGAAGATCTGGCAACGATCGATGGCCGGCTGTACTCGAACAAAGCGCCGGGTGCCGCCGTGGCGGGCACGATCGGATACGTGCTCGCCCGGTCGTTCACGACATCGATCCGGCCGCTGTTGACGGCGATGCGTCTCGTCGCATCGACCTTGCCGCTCGTTCTTCTCGCTCTCCTGATGATCACGCTCGCGAAGCGCCTGAGGCA
>DASWCI010000403.1:0-4090 GCA_036390195.1 Gemmatimonadaceae bacterium | reverse complement strand
GCGAGTAGATATCTGCGCGGTGATCGACATCGGTGCCGCCGAGTGACTGTTCCGGCGCCATGTAGCCGACAGTACCCATGGACATTCCCGTGCGCGTGATCCGTGAGTGCGGCGCTTCGCCGGGAAGCGTGAGCGCGGCAGCGATACCAAAATCAGCGAGTATCGCGTGACCATCCTGAAGGAGGATGTTTTCCGGCTTGATGTCGCGGTGAATTACTCCCTGCTTGTGCGCGTACGACAGCGCGGAGGCGACCTCGCAGATGATGGTGACGGAGTCATTGATCGGGAGCTGATGCTCGCGCTTAAACCGCTCGCGCAGCGATTCGCCGGAGATGAACGGCATCACGTAGAACATGAGCCCGTCTCGGACCCCAGCCGTTATGATCGGCAGAATGTTCGGATGCTGCAGATGCGCCGTGACTTCGCTCTCGCGCTTGAACCGCGCCGCCATCATGTCGCTGGTGAGCTCGGGCGGCAGAATCTTGATGACGACCTTCCGGTTGAGCGAGAGATCCGTGGCGAGGAACAGTCTGCTCATGCCCCCGCCCTTCAGCTCTTCGTCCACGCGATAGTTGTCGGCGAAGATCATTCGCAGATGTTCGAGCAGATCGTTCACGCGAGCGGGTGATGGAAGTTGATGGCGCTCAAAAACATACGGAGCTGTCCAGCTACCCGCGACAGTAGATCTGCTGGTGCGGACGAGGAGATATCGCGCTCGAGCGGTGTAAAACGCTAAGGAGCGGACTCTTCGGGCCTGATTTATGAATTACCGCACTTACCCCCGATTCCCGCCGCGGCACACCCGTCAACTCTCGACAGCTGATGCATCAAACCTTGTTCGATAGATACTCGTCTATATCCGTGCTCCTTTCCTTAGCTCTTGTGGGCTCGATCGCCTGCGCCGCCAGCAGGGATGCTCATCCTTTGCCAGTCGTAGAAGCGATTCCTGCTGACGTACAGGCGTCTGGTTCATCCACTGCCCAGACAGCGACCTCATCGACGACACAAACGCTCGCTCCCGGAGCAACCTCGGCTCAGATCACCGGCAAGACGGCATCGAGCACTTCGTCGGGCGCGCGTATGGATTCAACATCCACCGAGCCGCCGATCACTGTTCCCTCGGTCAAGGGCCGCACCAAGAAGGACAGCCTGGCGCTCGTGAAGGCAATCAGGGCCGGAATGGAAAACACCAACTGGCCGGTGAAAACTCCGCCTCCACTCCCCGGATCAATCCTGCCCGCGCACCGAATCGTCGCCTTCTATGGAAATCCGCTGTCGAAGAAGATGGGCGTTCTTGGAGGCCTGCCGCCAGACAAGATGCTGGCGCGCTTCGATAGCGTGGCTGCCAAGTGGCAGGAAGCGGATCCAGACCACCCCGTGCAGGCCGCCCTGCATCTGATTGCGGTCGTCGCGCAGGGATATCCAGGCAGAGATGGCAAATACCGTCTGCGCATGACCGACAGCTTGATCAACATGGTTTATTCGTGGGCGCAGAAAAAAAACGCGCTGCTATTCCTCGACGTGCAGGTTGGGCAAAGCACGGTGCAGGAGGAACTGCCGCGGCTGCTTCCGTTTCTGATGCGGCCGAACGTGATGCTCGGCATCGATCCCGAATTTTCGATGAAATCCGGCGACAAGCCAGGCTCGAAGATCGGCACTATGAGCTCGGCCGACGTGAATTACGCGATCAATCTGCTGGCGGGCATGGTGAAGCAATACAACCTTCCACCCAAAGTGCTTGTCGTGCACCGATTCACGCGCAAAATGCTCACTCACGCGAAGGAGATCAAGCTGGATCCGCGTGTTCAGGTCGTGATCAACATGGATGGCTGGGGGCCGCCTTACCTGAAATACGATTCGTATCGGGCGTACGTCGAGACTGAACCTGTGCAGTTCACCGGCTTCAAACTCTTCTTCCACAACGACGCGAAAACGGGAGACCCGATTTTGACACCTGCCGAGGTTCTTCTCCTCAATCCGAAGCCGCTCTACATACAGTACCAGTAGCAGACCAAGCCTCGCTGTGCGCAGAGCGTAGTCATATTATAGAGCGGTCGCCATTCTACCTGGCGACCGCTCTTTCTTTTGCGGACGCGGAGGCTGGATGACGACGAGACGGGAGTTTCTCTCGGGGCTGGCGGCGGCGGGGCTGGTCTCGCAGCCGATGTTTCGCGAACACGCGATCAAGTCTCTCTTCCGCGCCAGCGCGATAGCCGGCGATCGATCTCCGGCCGCGGTTGCTGACGACGAGACGTACTGGGCCGAGATTCAGCGTGCATTCGATTCCGATCGCACGATGATCAATCTCAACAACGGCGGCTGCAGTCCGACGCCGAGTCACGTGCTCGAGGCGATGATCCGCGATCTGAGGTTCTCGAACGAGCTTCCCGTGGAGCACATGTGGCGAGTGCTCGAGCCGCGAATCGAGAGTGTTCGGCGCGACCTGGCCAGCGAATTCGGCTGTGATCCGGAGGAGATGGCGGTCACGCGGAACGCGTCCGAAGCGAACGAGATCATGATCTTCGGACTGGATCTCAAGCGCGGCGACGAAGTCCTCGTGACGAACCAGAACTACCCACGAATGATCACGTCGTGGCAGCAGCGTGCGCGGCGCGAAGGCATCGTGCTGAAGCAAATCTCGTTCAAGGTTCCGCCGCCCTCGGACAACTATCTCGTTGAACAGTTCCGCGCTGCGATCACGCCGCAGACCAAAGTGATAGAAGTGACACACATCACCAATCTCACCGGACAGATAATGCCGGTGCGTCAGATCATCGAGCTGGCGCGTCCACTCGGAATCGAAGTGTTCGTGGATGGCGCGCACGCGTTTGCACACTTTCCATTCAAGCGCGATGATCTCAAGTGTGATTATTACGGAACGAGCCTGCACAAATGGCTTCTCGCGCCCGTCGGCACCGGTTTCCTGTACGTGCGCAAGGACAAGCAAAGGAATCTCTGGCCTCTGATGGCCGCCGCTCCGACTCAGGACAACGACATCAGGAAATACGAGGAGATCGGCACCCATCCCGCCGCGAATCACAACGCGATTTCAGCGGCGCTGGCGTTCCATCGCGGCATCGGCGAAGATCGGAAGATTGCGCGGCTGAGATACCTTCGTGACCGGTGGGCGAAGCGATTGGTCGCGGAGAGCTCACGCATTTCAGTTCTTACGCCACTCGATAACCGGCAGTCAGGGGCGATCGCGCTTTTCAACGTCCAGGGAATCGACAACGTGAAGCTAGGTGCCTGGCTGCTCAATCAGCACCGCATCGTCAATACTCCCATCGTCCATCCCGAGTTCAAGGGGATTCGCATTACTCCGAACGTCTACACGACGCTCGACGAGATCGACGTATTCGCGGATAAAGTGTTGGAAGCAGTGAAGAAGGGGATTCCAGCGTGATTCTCTTCATAGTTATTGGACTCGCCGCCGGTGTGCTGGCGGGAATGTTCGGCATTGGCGGCGGCATCGTGATCGGACCCGCGCTCATTCTTCTCGCGAAGTTTCAGCCGCAGCTCGCAACCGGCACGTCGCTTGGTGCGCTGCTACTGCCGGTGGGTGCTCTCGGCGCGTGGGAGTATTGGCGGCGCGGGCATCTCAACATCGCGGCGGCGCTCTGGATCGCGCTCGGCCTCTTCCTCGGTGCGTGGGTCGGCGCCAGAATCGCACAGAGCCTCTCGGGCCCGCAGCTCCAGAAGGCGTTCGCAGTTTTTCTGGTACTGATCGCGATCAGAGTTTGGGTGAAGGCTTAGGCTCCAACGCGACTGCAACTGAACGGTGCGAGGACTGGCTGCTACGAACTTCAAGCAGAAAACTGCAACTGAACGGGTGCGAGGTGTTAGTAGCGTAGTTGCCAGTGTTTTAGTTCACGACGCCCTGACTTTCCTCAGTGGCGTTGAGGGCACAGGCAGTTGCTTGTGCCTTGCTTCGACGGAGAAAAGTCAGGGCGTCGTGAACTGGCAAACTGGTATCTGTGCCACTGACACCTCGCACCCGTTCAGTTGCATTTGAACTACTCTCCAGATGTTAGACCGCCCTAATCTCAGGGTACTTCCAGAACGCCCAAAGAGAGTAAAGGAGCATCACGAC
>DASWCI010000402.1:0-24107 GCA_036390195.1 Gemmatimonadaceae bacterium | reverse complement strand
CCCTTCGCGGGGATCAAGCGGGAGTCGCGAAAGTGACTCCCGCTTTTTTTATGCATTTCGATGAAGGAGATAAGTGCAACTGAACGGGCGGGAGGCGTCAGTAGTGTAGGCGCCAGCGATTAGTTCACGACGCCCAGACGTCCCTCAGCGGTGTTCAGGGCATGGGCAGTTGTCCGTGGGTGGACCTGCGCCGGTGAAGTCAGCGCGCAGTGAACTGGCAACCTGGCACCTTACCTGCTGACGCCTCCGGCCCGTTCAGTTGCAGTTGTTCTACCATATGCGTCATTGACGCACGGAGCTTGACGCCTCGCCGTGGGCGAGCTATAATGCCAACACAATCGAAGTCCCTGTGGTGATTTGCCGCGTATTGCAGCCACGTTAAATAAATGCTAAAAAGCGAGGAACGCCCGCGGCCACACTGCCACGGGCGTTCTGCTTTATGCGCGGAGTCCATCAACCAGGATTCCCATGACGCCCCAACAGCAGCTCGAGATCGAACCAGATCCGACCCTTCACGATCTTCACATTCTTCCGTCGGGCGCACCGCGCTACTACCACACGCCAAGATTCAAGCACCGGGAAGATGCTATTGCACGGTCACCCGGGTCGCCCCGCACGGTGCGAGTCGCGCTTGCCGGATGCGGCGTGGTTGGGGGCGGCCTCGTTCGGCTCCTCCACGAATCAGCCCCAGCCATCGCATCGCGCTTCGGTGTGCGCTTCGAGCTCACCCGGGTACTTGTGCGTGATGTCATCCGGGACCGGCATCTCCCGCTGGAGAAACGCCTATTCACGAACGACCTCGGCGAATTCCTGAGCCATGACGCTGAGGTCGTGATCGAAGCAGTCGGCGGCGAGGAACCCGCCCGCACGATCGCCTGCGCCGCACTCGAGCGTGGGAAGAAGTTCATCACTGCGAACAAGGAGCTCGTCGCTTCGCACGGAGCCACACTCTCGGCACTCGCTCTCGAGAACGATACTGGACTCGATTTTGGTGCGGCGGTTGGCGGAAGCGCTCCAGTGATTTCGACGTTGCGCGATCTGGTTGGAGCATCGACTCCGCTGTCAGTGCGCGGGATTCTAAACGGTACGTCCAACTACGTGATATCTCTTCTCGAAAACGGAGCCAGTCTTGATGCTGCGCTGGCGTCGGCGCGAGAGCGTGGTCTGGCGGAGGCAGACTGCACGCGCGATCTGGATGGGAGAGACGCCGCTGCAAAGCTCGCCATTATCGCCTGGATCACGTTCGGCGTCCATCCGTCCGATCTTCGCCTCCGGCGAACCTCACTGATTCCCGGGCTCGAAAGGCTCGTGCTGCTTGCGAGCAATCTCGGAGGCCATCTCCGATTACTGGCCGAGTGTACGCAGCTCACCGGGCATCGCGTTTCAGCGTCAGTGGAGCCGGTGATCGTTGGTTCGCAGAGTGCGTTCGCACGCACCACGTTGGAGGAAAATCGCGTGGAGGTGGATCTTGGTTGGGGCCTGCCGCTAAGCGTCTCGGGACCTGGCGCTGGCGGGCATCCCACCGCTGCGGCACTCCTCAGCGACCTGCTTAGGTTAGAGCCACCTCCGAATGATCGTGGCTTTGGCGCGGCGCAGTTTGCGTCGGTGAATGATCCACGCGAGCACAAATGGCTCCTCTCAGCGCGCCAGGATGCAAAGTCGTTCCAGCGCTCGACAACTTCTGTGGGACTGGATATCGAGCGAATCATCGATGGCGAGGACATCGCGGTAATCACAGCACCAGCAACCTGGGAGCGCCTGCAGACTCTCATCGTTGCACTCGAAGCCGCCGACGCGGAACCGTGCATCGCGCGTTACGAGCGAGACAGCGCGACGGAGATAATCCAATGACAGCCACTGCATTGATTCCGACGGACGAAGCGACGATTTCGACCGGAAGTGAATGTTACTTTTCTGAGCTGGATGACGCTTCGCCGGTTCGGTACGAGATCGTCGGACCTCGCGGCGCACCGGTTGTCGCAGTGCTGGGAGGTATCTCGGCGTCCAGGCACGTCACTTCTTCCGTATCTGATCCGTCATCGGGATGGTGGGAAGATGTCGTTGGGCCGGGCCGAGCAATCGACACTGGACAATTGCGAGTTCTTTGCATCGATTACGTCACGACGGGAGCGGAGACCCAGCCCGTGACAACGAATGACCAGGCCGACGCGCTGGCGAAAGCTCTGGACCTGGCCGGAATTCGCCGTGTGCACGCCCTGGTGGGCGCGTCTTACGGTGGGATGGTCGCACTCGCGTTCGGCGCGCGGTACCCAGCCCGCGCAAAGCGCCTCATCGTCATCAGCGCCGCTCACGTGAGCGATCCAATTGCCACTGCGCTTAGACATCTGCAGCGTCGGGTGGTGGACCTCGGGAAATCAGTGGGCCGGGAGCGCGATGGGTTGGCGATCGCGCGTGGCATCGCGATGACCAGCTACCTGACTGCTCAGCATTTCGAGGAACGCATTGTTGGTTGCGATCGCACCGACACGCGTCTCATTGAGGATCGGATCGGCAAATACCTCAAAACGCGTGGCGAGCAGTTCGCGGAGCGCTGCACTCCGGAGAAATACAACGCGCTCTCCCTCTCGCTCGATCTTCATCGCATTCTGCCCGAGGACGTGACGATCCCAACGACAGTAATCGCTGTGAGCAGCGACCGGTTGGTGCCGATTGCACAATCGCGGGAGCTCGCTCGAACGTTGGGTGGTCCAAGCCAGTTGATCGAGATCGACTCCTGGCTTGGGCACGACGCATTTCTCGGAGACTACGCTCGCATCGCTCCGTTCGTCAATGAGCTGCTTCGAGTGGGGACGGAGGTGCCATCATGAGCGACGAGATCAGCCAATCAGGGCGGCCACCGCGGAAGCCAGCGACGCGTGCTGTTCGCGCGGGAATAGCGACCGACCTGCATCATGGTGCGGTCGTTCCTCCGGTGCATCTCTCTTCGACGTTCGCGTTCGAAGGGTTTGGAAAGAAGAGACTCTACGATTACACTCGCACCGGCAATCCAACGCGCGAGTACCTGGCCAACGCACTCGCCGAGCTGGAGAATGGCGAGGGTGGCGTGGTGACGAGCACGGGCATGTCAGCGATAGCACTGGTGCTTCAGCTGGTGCGCCCAGGCGATCTCATTCTCGCTGCTCATGACTGTTACGGTGGAACGCATCGACTGCTGCGCACCCTTGGAGCGAAGGGACATTTCGACGTTGAGTTCGTCGATCTTACCTGCGAAACAGCCGGACAAACGGTTACAGCGCGCCGACCGAAGCTGCTCTGGATCGAAACGCCGAGTAACCCGCTGCTGAGACTTACTGACCTTGCCTGCCTGATCTCCGCGGGGCGCGGCGCCGGCGCGATCATCGCTGTCGACAACACCTTTCTCTCGCCCGCGCTCCAGCGGCCGCTCGACTTTGGCGCTGATCTCGTCATTCACTCTACCACCAAATATCTCAATGGTCACAGCGATGTCGTCGGTGGCGCTGTGATCGCGTCCGATGCGGCGCTTGTCGAGGAGTTGGCATGGTGGGCCAACTGTCTCGGCATCACCGGCGCTCCTTTCGACAGCTTCCTCACGTTGCGCGGTGTGCGCACGCTGCACGCACGCATGCGTGTTCATTGCGAGAATGCGGCTCGCGTTGTCGAATTGCTCTGCGAGCACCAGGCAGTGAAGCGCGTCTACTACCCGGGTCTTACCTCGCATCCAGGACACAGCGTAGCGGTGGCCCAGCAGGATGGCTTCGGGGCGATGGTCAGCTTTGAGGTAAAGGGCGGATTAGATGGAGTGCAGCGTTTCGTAAATGCGCTTCAGTGCTTTACGCTCGCGGAATCGTTAGGCGGTGTGGAAAGTCTGGTTGCTCACCCGGCAACCATGACCCACGCGTCGATGGATGAGACAGCCCGTGCCGTCGCGGGAATCGAGGATTCGCTATTGCGGCTTTCTGTGGGAATCGAACACGCCGATGACCTCGTCGCTGACTTAGCCGCTGCGCTCGATTGCGTTTCTGTCCCAGAGAGTTACTTCGAGACTGAAGACACGGAGGCGAGCGCGGTAGTCTGACGTTGCACTCGTGCTGCGGGGGCTGCAGTATCTAAAGCTGAAGCAGTCAGCCCACCACGCTTTTGCAGCAGGGTGTCCTCATGTCAGCGAAGATCACCGCAGCGGCACTCGTTCTTTTCGCCGCTGCTCCTCTCACGGCTCAAGCTCCTGCGTCAGCTTTCATCGTCACGCGGCTCGGTGTCGACACGGTCGCGATCGAGCGGTACACGCGCTCCAAAGACAAATTGGAAGGCGACCTCGTGGTTCGATATCCGCGGGTACGTACCTATCACTATATCGCCGACCTCGGCTCGCGTGGGGAAATAAAGACAATCACGACCACAATTCGGCGAGCCGGCGCTGACCCAAATGCGCCACCGACGATGCAGTTGGTCGAACGTTTTGGCGACACGGTTGCAGTGCTGGAATTGCAGCGCAATGGAAAAGCTGATACAGCCGCGAGTGGCAGGAAGGTTTTTCGGGGTGGCGCCGCCCCAATGCTCGGTGTAGAGCCGACTTCATACGGTATTTACGAGCAGCTGCTTTCGTCAGCAAAGCTCGAACGTGACAGCGTATCGTTTGCGCTGATTGCTCCCGGAACCGGTCCGACTCCAGCAATCATCCTCCGTCGTCGTGGAGCTGACTCTGTCTCTTTCACGAGCACGTTCTTTCCCGGCTGGACTGAAGTCGCGCGAGTTGACTCGCGCGGACAAATCGTAGCAGTGGACGCAACCCCGACGACCGTGAAGACCGTCGCGCACCGAGTACCGAATCTGGATGTAGACAAGGTGTTGAAGGAATGGGCAGCCACCGAGGTCGCGAGAGGTGGCATGATGGGCCAGATGTCGCCACCTGACACAACGAGAGCGACGATTGCTGGAGCGAATATCGTCGTCGCGTACGGCCGTCCATTCAAGCGTGGACGCGCCATCTTCGGTAGTCTCGTTCCGTGGAATCAGGTTTGGCGCACCGGCGCGAACGCGGCAACGATGTTCACGACCGACAAGGATCTGGTATTCGGCACGACCGTGCTGCCTGCCGGCAAATACACGCTGTGGACCTTGCCGACTCCAACGGGAGCTAAACTGATCATCAACGGCGAGACGGGCCAGTGGGGAACCGATTATCACGCCGATAAGGATGTCACTCGTCTCGACCTGACATTGAAGCAGGTGTCGCCACCGGTGGAGCAATTCGTAATCGGTATGGTTCCCCAGGGATCGGGCGGCCTGCTGCGCTTTGCGTGGGACGACAGGGAATACTCCATTCCGTTCACGGTGAAATAGCCATTGACCGCGGCGGAAATTCCGGTGCGGAGAGATCGCTGGCTCCGCGCCGTCGGCTACGGATTACTCGCCGAGATTTCGACGATCGTCACCATCATCGCGATAGTGATGATCTATCGCTATGTGTTCGCGCGAGGGCTGACCGACGCTGACTACACCGCTTTTGCTGAGCGGGTCGGAGCAATCGTGGGAATCGTTGGTGGATCGCTGTACACGTTTCTTTTCGCGCGACTTCTAATGCAGTACCTGTCGACACGCTTCGTCGCCCATGGGATCGTTGTCGCGATCGCTGCCATCGCGCTCTCGGTCGGAGGGTCGCTCGCCGGTCATCAGGGTGTTCCTTCGGCCTACGTGGCGGCGTCCGCACTCAAGATCGCTGCGGGCGCGTTGGCGGGATTTCTCGCCGCCAGATCGAGACAGCCTCGCTCAGTGTGACATCGGGCGCGGTCGGCGAAAGAAAAAAGGCCGGCGAATTTGCCGGGTTTTTTCATTTCCCTTAACCTTGACCCGTCTAATCAACGACAGTCAAAAAGATCGGGTTGTCGAGGTACACGACCTTTTCTTCGCTTCGGAAATGGATTATTCGCCAGAACCAGTTCTCCCCGCGCGGCTGGCCTCCGTTCTCCATGACCATTTTCGCGAGATCCGCTGCCTCGCTCGGATCCATTCGCAGGCACCCGTGTGACTCAGCAGAGCCAAGGCTCTCAACGTCGTCGGTGCCGTGGATATAGTAATCGGGCTCGCGGAAAAAGATCTTTACGACCTTCATTGGATTCTTCGGGTCGCCGGGGGCTTGAGGCTTCTTTCCTTTCGCCCAGTCGGAACCAGGTGGCGGGCGCCAGCTTGGATTCCAAACAATTTTTCTGATCCCGTAAATGCCCTGTGGCGTGGGATACTTCGGATTGCCGACCGCGACTGCGTAGGTCCTGAGCTTGGTGTTGCCTTTCGACACTGTGAGGATGCGGGCACCGAGATTTGCCTCCAGGCTGATGGGCACATCGGGAACCGCGCTTGCCCGGCGCCCACTGTCTTGATCCCGTGCCACCGTGGTTCGAGGGAGTTCGATCTGTGCCGAAGCGCACGCTGATACGATTCCAGTTGCCAAGCCGAGGAGCGTGGCTAAAGCCTTACGATACTTGGTCATGAGTAGCCGGTGTTTTCGTGAGGTGTTTCATCGTTGACCAGATGTATTACAAATGCCGTTCCAGTAGGATCTCCGTTTCACTACCTCATCCGGGGAACTTTCCGAGCGACCCCACCCCGCGTGGCGAAATCGCGTTAGCGAGGCAACCACAGGCAGTCGCCTCACTCGCCAGACGGCGGTATCTGCGGCCGTTGCGCTGCCTCTGCTGGCCTGCACTACAATCGGTCTGCATTTTCTTGGACGATCCGCCGCGCCATCCGAATGTCCTTCATCCAATCACAATGTCGCCCACCCATATCAGAGCTTGTCTGATCACCGTAATTGCGGTGGCTTCACCGATACTGGAGTCACCGGCACAAAGAGTTGACTCGGCACTCTATTCCAACCTTGAATGGCGCACGATCGGCCCGTTTCGCGGGGGACGTACCATCGGCGCTACTGGAGTTCGAGGTCAGCCGAACGTGTTCTATGTAGGCGTAAACAACGGCGGAGTGTGGAAGACCACAGATGCCGGGCGGGTATGGACACCGATCTTTGACAATCAACCGACCGGATCTATTGGTGATCTTGCCGTTGCTCCTTCGAATCCGAATGTGATTTACGTCGGGACGGGCGAGGGGGTTCAGCGTCCTGACCTCTCCACGGGCGACGGCATCTACAAATCGACCGACGGCGGCAACATCTGGCGGCATCTCGGGCTGCGTGACGGGCAACAGATTAGCGGAGTGATCGTCGATCCGCGCGACGAAAACCGAGTCTTCGTAGCAGTGCTCGGACATCCCTACGGTCCCAACACTGAGCGCGGGGTGTATCGATCGACGAATGGCGGAAAGAGCTTCGAGCGCGTCCTATACCGCGACGAGAACACGGGTTCGAGTCAGGTGGGGTTCGATCCCACCAATCCGCAAATAGTTTACGCTGCGCTGTGGGCTGGAAGGCAAGGGCCGTGGGAGAATTCCTCCTGGAATGGTCCGTTGAGCGGACTTTTCAAATCGGTCGACGGCGGCACGACCTGGCGTCAGATCGGAAAGGGATTTCCCACCGCTGCGCAGGGTCTGGGAAGAATTGGATTCACCGTCGCGGCGAGCGACCCACGACGGATGTACGCGACCGTCGATGCGCCAACGCTCGGCGGGATCTACCGCTCGGACGATGCGGGAGAGACATGGAGACGCACGAATTCCGAGGTTCGAGTCTGGGGTCGCGCCTCGGACTTCGCCGAAGTCAAAGTCGACCCGCGTAACGCAGATATCGTCTACTCGGCGAACACCTCCACTTACCGTTCAGCAGACGGCGGGACGACCTTCACAGCGATCAAGGGGGCGCCCGGCGGTGACGACTACCACCGGATCTGGATCAACCCCGACAATCCCGACATCATGCTCATCGCCGCTGACCAGGGCGCGACGATCACGGTGAACGGAGGAAAAACGTGGAGCTCCTGGTACAACCAGCCGACTGCGCAGTTCTATCACGTGATCACGGACAATCGAATTCCATACTGGGTCTACGGGGGCCAGCAGGAGAGTGGCTCCATTGGAACGATGAGCCGAGGGGATTACGGCGCGGTCACGTTCCGTGAGTGGAATCCGGTGGGTGTCGAAGAGTACGGGTATGTCGCGCCGGATCCTCTCGATCCGAACATTATTTACGGCGGCAAGATCAGCCGCTTCGATCAGCGATCGAGAGAGGTGCAGAACATAAGCCCTGAAGCAGTTCGCTCAGGCAAATACAGATTCCTTCGCACTGCGCCGGTGATTTTCTCGACGGTGGATCCGCACACGCTTTACTTCGCGGGCAACGTCCTCTTCAAGACGACAACCGGCGGTCATAGCTGGGATGTCATCAGCCCGGATCTGACTCGCCAGAGTTACGACGTTCCCGCCAGTTATGGAATTTTCACCAACGGCGACCTTTCACGTGCGAAAAATCGCGGGGTCGTATATACCGTCGCGCCTTCGTTCAGGAATCTGAACACCATTTGGACCGGTTCTGACGATGGCGTCATCAACTTGACGCGGGATGGTGGAAAGACCTGGACCAATGTCACGCCGCCGGCGCTGACTCCATGGAGCAAGGTCTCGCTGATGGAGGCCTCGCACTTCGACGATGAATCGGCGTATGCCGCCATCAACCGATTCAAGCTGGACGATTTACATCCGCACATCTATCGCACCAACGACAGCGGAAAGAGCTGGAAGGAGATCGTGAACGGAATTCCCGACAATGAAGTCGTGAACTCGGTTCGCGAGGATCCGGTTAGGCGAGGGCTTCTCTTCGCCGGCACTGAGCGCGCCGTCTACTTCTCACTGGATGATGGTGAGCAGTGGCTACCGCTCAGGCTGAACATGCCAGCAAGCTCCATCCGTGACCTGGTGATTCATGACGACGACATCGTAGTCGGCACGCACGGCCGCTCGTTCTGGATCCTCGACGACATGACACCGCTTCGTCAGATCGATCCCAAAGCAGTGAACACCGAGATTTTCTTGTTCAAGCCGAAGCTCACTTACAGATTCCGCCGTAACAAGAACACCGATACGCCGCTACCCCCGGAAGAACCAGCAGGGAAAAATCCGCCTGACGGCGCGATTATCTACTACCGACTGGGATCGGACGCGCGGACTCCGGTTGTGATCGATATTCTTGACGGTACTGGCAAATTGATTCGAAGCTTCTCCAGTGCCGATTCTCTTGAGCACGTCGAAACCGATCTCAACGTGCCGACATATTGGGTTCGCCCACAGCAACGTGTCGCGGCGAATCGCGGGATGCATCGCTACGTGTGGGACCTTCATTATCCCCCGCCGAAGGTTCTCGCGCACGAGTATCCTATCTCGGCGATCTATGGCGATACGCCGCGGTATCCGTTGGGGCCAGCCGTTCTACCTGGAACGTACACAGTTCGTCTGAGCGCGAACGGCCGCAGCTATACGCAGCCACTAACCATAAGGATGGACCCAAGAGTTCAGATCACTGCTCCAGGTCTCGGTCTTCAACACGACATCGGAGTCCGGATGAACGACGCCATCAGTCGCGATTTTGCGGCTCTCGGCGAAGTGCGGGCCCAGCGAACGCTTCTCAAAACGCAGCGTGAGGGCGCGAAGGCAAAGGAAGTAGCGGATTCGCTCGTCGCTCTCGATTCGACGCTCGCCGGCCTGGAGAACGGAACGCAAGCCGGAGCGGCTGCCGGTTTCGTTCGGCTCAACGAGCAACTCGCGGGCGTTCTGGACATCGTCGAGGGCGCCGACGCGGAGCCTACGACTCAGGTCGTCACCGCAGCAGACGCCCTGGAAAAAACTCTCACATCACTCCTCGCCCAGTGGTCTGACATTCAGCGAACGAGAATTCGCCGAGCGAGGAAGTAGATTACGGATACACAGCGAGCGCGATCACCGGAGAGGCAGATGACGACGAGCAAGGAAACCGAATGGATGAATCACCCACGGCTGCGCAAGCTCGTAACCGCCGTCAATGAGCTGACGCTTGCCGAGCGCATCACCCTGGTGAAAGGGCTCGTGCCGGCCATCGCCGACGAACTGTCTGATACTGAGTACGAGCGCTTCGTCGACGCGATACGACTCAAGGGCGAGCGTTTCCACGAAGCACAGGCGCACCCGGGGGAGGGAAGAGCAGAGAGGAAGATCCCCGGCGAACGCGACATCGAAGGGCGCTAAGGCCGCAAGCTAAATCCCCAGCGCCAACTGTAGGGGCGCGGCCGGCACTGATGCCGAGCCAACACAAATCGGACCAATAACGTTGTCCTGCGACGCTGCCGTGAGCCGTCCCTTGAACCGGGCGCGCCGAAGTGAATCGCCAACGGTACCAAGCGCTGTTCGCGGCGTGTTGTTTTTCTCACTCAAGTGGGCCAGCACGATGTTATTTAGGCCGGAATGGATGCTCTGGCTGGCAGCGTGTGCCGCGTCCCGATTGCTCAGATGGCCAAACTTGCCGCGAATCCTCGCCTGAAGGGATGGGGGGTACGGTCCGGTGCGCAACATTCCCTCGTCGTGATTGGCCTCGATGAAAAGGAGATCCAGTTTGTCGAGCGCGCGTAAGAGGCTTTCGGTCACGTGTCCGAGGTCGTAAACGATTCCAGCCCGAGAGCCTTCGCCAATAGAAGTCACGATTACTGCGATGGGTTCGTTAGCGTCGTGCGAGACAGGAACCATCTCGAGATGGAAATCGCCAACTACCACACTGCTTTTCCGGGGAGTCAGGATCGTCCGAAGCTCGGCCCAGTCGGGGCACATCATTCGCGTTCCAGCAGTGGAGACGATCGTCCATCCCCACTTCCGGGCAGCAGCGGCCACACCCTTTACGTGATCTGTGTGCTCGTGCGTGACGACTACGGCATCGATTGATTCAGGCGCGACATCAGCTACGGCGAGACGCTTTTTCAGGACTCGCGGGGCGAAACCAGCGTCGACCAGAATTCGTGATCGTGCTGTTTCGAGCAAAACCGCGTTTCCGCTGCTCCCACTTCCCAGAACCCACAGCTTCATCAGGTGCTCCAACGTCTCTTGTGCGCTTCCGCCAGGTGCTTTCGCGCTTTGTCTCCGAGCTCGACATGTCGACGCGCCATCACGCGCTCTGCCACGGTGAGAAATCTAGCGACGTCGTAAGTGTCGTAGGGTTCGCCATCACCCCACGCGAACGGAGGCACCACCTTCGGTGGCATCTGGCTGCCAAAGACGTTAGCGCCGGCGCCGATAACCGTGCCCGTGCTCAGCATTGTCCCGATGCCGGTTTTCGCGTGATCGCCAAGGAGGGTTCCCAGAAATTGCTGGCCAGTGGCCCTCACGCCCGACGGAGTCCAGAGCTGAACCGGACCATAAGTGTTCTTCAGGTTGCTCGTTGTCGTCAGCGCGCCGAGGTTCACCCACCGTCCCAGGTAGGAGTGACCGACGAAGCCAGTGTGTGTCTTGTTGCTGTGTCCGAGGATGACGGAGTTGCTCATCTCGCCGTGCACCTTGCAGTGATCGCCAATGGAGGATATCGCGACCCGATCTCCGAGAACCTGCGAATCGCGACCAACCGAGATCGGCCCAACGAGGTGCGTGAAGGGCGCGATGGTTGCGCCGCGGCGGACGAGGATCGGACCCGCTTTAGCATCGAGCACAACCTGCGGTCCGATGTCGGCGCCTTCCTCCACGAAGATTCCATGATCGCCTATAGTTGTCGCGCTCGTCTTCGCGGTGGCCTCGAGGGATTTCGCGCGCAGAGGGATATCCTCCATCAGCTGATCGCCCAGTGTGGCGATGAGATCCCAAACCTCGTTGATCCAGCGTCCCTTGATCTTGCGTCCTCCGAGGCTCGTCTGAATGCTGCCGAGATCGGTCATCCCGTCGGCGAACTGTGAGACCGGGAGCCCTCGGGCGAGCCGCACCGCGCACGCTGCTCCCTCGCACATGAGCAAATCGAATCTGTCCAGGTCGAGATCGAGCGGAATCACGCAGCGAGTGTTGACGAGGATAGAGCCCGCAGGAATTTCCGACTTGGGCGCAACGGCCGACGGTGCGTTGCCCTCCTCGAAGTTCGCGAGGTGACGCGAGCTGATGAATCCAGCGCTTGGAAGAGATGTGGCTCGTTCCCAGCGGCGGCGAACTAGTGAGACTCCAGCGCGTAATTCCGAGCCCGGCCGCGTTAGCGCGAACGGCTCGAATTGTCGTGCTCGCGCATCGTCATAGAAATAGAGCGCGCTCACTTAGCCTGCCTCTCCGTCGGAGGCAGCGATTCGACCAATCGCTTCAAGTCGCCCGCTCTCTCACGCGTAGTGACGAGTGTCACGCCATCGTGCGCAACGACCACCAGGTTATCGACGCCGTACATCACGACTCTCCCCGTATCGGCGTTTACCACGTTATCACAGCAATCGAGCATGTGTACCGTGCCGCTCGTGACATTGCCGAACTCGTCTTTGGGCCGCACTCGGCCGAGCGCGGCCCAGGTTCCAATGTCATCCCAGCCGAAATCGCCTGGAAGTACCATTACGTTCTTGCTGCGTTCAAGTACTGCGGTGTCAACGGAGACCGGTTTCGCCACGGCGGCGAAGAATTCGGACGCCTCCGCGTCGCGTCCAAGGTCGAGTGCCTTGGACAGCTCGCGCCCATGCTGCTTCACCTGCGCCAGAAAATCGCCCACCGTCCAGATGAAGATTCCAGAGTTCCACAGATATCCTTCCGCGCGCAATTTCTCGGCGCGCTTCTGGTCTGGTTTCTCCACGAAGCGCTTGACGGGCGATCCGCTTTTCTTTTCGGGATCGCTTGGCTGAATGTAGCCGAAACCCGGGTCGGCGCGCGTCGGTACAACGCCTACGGTGACAAGATTGTGAGTCTTCCGCGCCAGCTCTTCGCCATTCAGCAAAACTTCACGAAACGCTGCGTCGTCGTCGATTGCCCAGTCGGCATGAACGGAGATCATCGTCGCGTCTTTGCCGTCGCGACGTTCGATCGTGAGCGCTGCCCAGGTGAGTGCGGCCGCAGTTCCGGCTGGGCGCGGCTCGGCGATGATATTCTCTCGCGGTATTGGAGGAAGCAGCGCACGGATCGATTTCACCAGACTCGCATTGGTGAGTATCAATGTGTGCGACGGATCTACGATCGGACCGAGCCGGTCGATCGCATCCCGGAGCAGCGGTTTATCAGTGACGAGCGCAAGCAGCTGCTTTGGTCGCTCCGCCGTGCTGAGCGGCCAGAATCGCGAGCCCACTCCGCCGGCGAGAACGACGGCCCAGCGGCTCACTCGCCCGCTATTCCCGCTTCGTCAGGCTCTCCCGTGAGACGCGCGACGAGCGCGTAAAGTTTTTTCGGGCTGAATGGCTTGGTGAGAAACTGCGTAGCCCCGAGCGCGAGCGCATCCCGCTCGTGCTTCGCGTCGCCGCCCGCAGTAAGGATGATACAGGGCAGTGATTTGAATCGCTCCTGTTCGCGGATCTGCCGCAGCACGTCGAGACCGCTCAATTTGGGCATCATCAGATCCAGCACCGCGAGATCGACCTGGTCTTCGTTGTTGATGAAGTCGAGCGCTTCCTGTCCGTCGTAGGCGAGACTGACCCTGAACGGACCTTGTTCCAGCTTCATCTTGATGATGCGCCCGATGTGTGGCTCGTCATCCGCGACCAGGATGTGGCAAAGACGTGTGGCTGCTTCAGGCACAGTCAGATCAGCGATGCGATGTTGCCGCGGTAGCGACGAACGTCGAAGAGAAGTCCGCCGAGATCGGCGGACTGACGCAGTAACACGAGCAGCAGCGTGTCGTCAGCGAGTGCGGCGACGATCGCGTATCCCTTCTGGTGCTCGAGGATCGCGGTGTTCAACGGGCCCTGAATTGTCGCGCGTCCAAGGGTCTCCGCTTCCGACACAAGAGCGGGAACACGAGCGGCAAGGTCCTCGTTATTCAGACCAGGAGCGGCGAAGCCTTCGATCAAGAGACCGTCTTTTCCCAATACGAGAACCGCATCAACTCCGGGGCGCTGCCGAAGCGCGCTCGTGAAATCTCTGATGGTGGGCATTGATGGGGGGACGAAGTTGCGAAGCTAGGAAGCGGAAAGAGTGAAGTCAAGCGCGGCAATCGCTTGAACTGCCATAAGTTACGGGGTATTATCGTCAAGCAACCCCTCCAGTCTCCCATCTGTCTCATCTACTGCATGAAAGGTCGTCTCGCACTGCTCGCGGCGATGTTCGTCGTGACCGTTCTGAATGCTTGTGGCGATGTCACCAACCTCAAGGCATCAGCTCCAACGTCCATCGACACATTGTCGGTCTTCGCTCTATCGGGGACACCTCCATCTTACCCGAGCGGAATTTCCATCCTGGCCCGGCAAGCTGTCCGAGTCGACGGCTTCGCTTCATTCGACGTCGCCCTCGACATTGATGATGCTGGCAATGCGGTCATCTATCCGGTAAAGCTGGTCGTCGCTTCTCCGGGCGGCTCACGTCCGGTTGGATTGCAGAAAGTCGCGGGCACTTTCGAAACGATCGCGGAAGCTCCGAAGACTGGATTTGAGGCGGATTCAGCGCTCGTCATGCTTCCGGGTGAAGTGGTTGTCATCCAGTCCGCTCACAACAGTTCAGGCGATCTCTGCCAGTTTGCGCTCAATCCGAACCTTTACGCGAAGATTGCGATCGACAGCGTCAATCTGGCGGCGAGAACGCTCTATCTCCGATTGGGGCTCGATCCGAACTGCGGGTTCCGCTCATTCGCGACTGGAATACCGACGAGCTGATTCGTGCACGACCTGAGGATGGTGCGCGAGCACATCGACGCACTTCGGGCTGGCATGCGCCGGCGCGGAGTTCTCGATGCGCTCTCGCCGACCATCGACCGCGCGGTAGCTCTCGACAAGGCGCGGCGCGAGACCATCCAGGCAGTTGAGGAGCGGAAGGCCGCTCGCAACGCCGTCAGTCAACAGGTAGGTCAGCGAAAGCGCGCCGGCGAATCCGCGGACGACCTCCAGCAACAGTCACGGTCGCTGGGTGACGAGATCGCTCGGCTCGATCGCGAGCTCGCTCAGACCGAGGGTGAACTCTCGGCGATCCTGCTCGAGCTCCCGAACGTCACACTCGATCAAGTTCCCGCCGGCGGAGAAGACAAGAACGCTGTCGTTCGAAGCTGGGGTGCGCCCCGTGACGGCGCTCGTGTCCAACCGCACTGGGAAATTGGCGCGAAACTTGGAATCATCGACTTCGACGGTGGAGCGAAGCTCAGCGGTTCCGGTTTTATAGTCTTCAGAGGAATTGGTGCGCGTCTCGTCCGTGCGCTCATGAACATGATGCTGGACGTTCACACCCGCGAGCACGGCTACGAAGAGACGTGGGTCCCGGTTGTCGTCAATCGCGCGAGTATGACCGGTACGGCGCAGCTCCCGAAATTCGAGGAAGACATGTACGCCCTTCGCGACGAGGACGCGTTTCTCATTCCTACCGCCGAGGTACCGCTCACCAATCTCTATCGCGACGAGATCATCCCGGAGTCAGAGCTGCCAAAGTCTTTTACCGCCTACTCTCCCTGCTTTCGACGCGAGGCGGGCGCGGCTGGCAAGGACACGCGCGGTCTTCTTCGCGTTCACGAATTCGACAAGGTCGAGCTCGTTCGCTACGCCACGCCCGAGAGCTCGGAAGAACAGCTCGAGCTTCTCACTGGTCACGCTGAAAAAATCCTGACCCTGCTCGACCTTCCGTATCGTGTGGTCCGGCTCGCGTCGGGCGACACGGGATTTGCCAGCGCCCACACTTACGACCTCGAGACTTTTGCGCCCGGCGTCGGCAAGTGGCTCGAGGTTTCGTCCTGCAGCAACTTCGCGGACTTTCAAGCGCGACGAGCCAACATTCGGTACAAGCCAGCTGAGGGCGGCAAGCCACGATTCGTCCATACTCTCAACGGCTCCGGACTGGCGTTTCCGCGTGTGATCGCATCGATTCTGGAGCACCATCAGGAGGAGGATGGCAGCGTGCGCGTTCCCGCTGCTCTTAGCACCTACCTCGGCGCTGAGCGCCTCGGCTGAGCGATGCGCCGGCTGGCTCCGGTAACGTTGGTCACTATTGGCGTGCTCGCGCTGCTCGGGTGGTACGTGATCTACACGCGCAGCGTCGTAAGAGAGCTGCGGCAGGAAGCATCGCGCGTTGGTCTGATGTACGCGCGCGTGTACAACGGGCTCAGTGATCCTAATCCCGACGCAGCGAACGCAGCGCTCCTCGATCTCTCTCGCCACATCCGGGAATCCGGGGTGCCGATGGTTCTCGCTGACCCGGAAGGTCGGCCGACGGACACCGCAAACATCCCGTTCACTGCTTCGTTGCGCTCGAAGGAAATGCGCAACTACCTCACGGAGCTCGACAGACAAAACGTTCCGATCGTTGAGCCAGGGGTTGGAACGGTGCACTTCGGTAATACCCCGCTCGTTCGAGGCTTGATTCTAATTCCGGTCTTGCAATCGATCCTCATCGGAATGGTTCTGCTTGCCGGTGCGTATGCGCTTCGCACGCGCGGTCGGGCTGACCGCGAACAGATCTGGGCCGGAATGGCGCGCGAATCCGCCCACCAGCTTGGTACTCCTCTCTCCAGCATTAGCGGCTGGATCGAGCTGCTGCGCGAGACGGAGCCGGAGGCGACGACTGTCGCGGCGCTGGATCACATGGAGGCCGATCTCGAAAGGCTCAAACGCGTAGCGCACCGATTCGAGCGTATCGGTCGGCCGCCACGTCAGGAGTCTGTCGACCTCGGCACGTTGGTGGATCGAGTGGCCGCATACTTTCGTGCGCGGGTACCCACTCTTGCCCAGAGAGTTACGGTGTCGTCGTCGCATCAAGGAGATCTCGTCGTTCAGGGTGACGAGGTGCTGCTCGAGTGGGCGCTCGAGTCGCTGGCGAAGAATGCGATCGACGCGCTGGCGGGAAGGGACGGGAAGGTAGAAATATCAGCGGAGCCGCTTCCTGAAGGACGGGTCCGCGTCCGCGTATCCGATGACGGGCCGGGAATTCCCCGCGAGATTCGCCATCAGATCTTCGATCCAGGCTTCTCGACGAAAGAGAAGGGCTGGGGCATCGGTCTCTCGCTCGCCCGCCGAATCGTCCGCGATAGCCACGGTGGAGAGCTCGTGCTCGTTCCATCCGAGCGGGGCGCGACCTTCGATATGGTCCTCGGCTAACGAGTTATTTTCAGATGATGTCTGAATCAACGAACGTCGCCACCGCTGAGCGGGCCGAGCCGCTTGCGGGTCTCAATCCAGCGCAGCGAGAAGCGGTTCTCCACTTCGAGGGCCCGATGCTGGTGCTCGCGGGAGCGGGCTCCGGCAAAACGCGGGTGCTCACGACCCGTATCGCGCGTCTGATCGAGCATCACGGAGTCGATCCGTCACGGATTCTCGCGGTTACCTTCACCAACAAAGCCGCCGGCGAAATGCGCGAGCGAATCACGCGCCTGCTCGGCGAAGAGCCGAAAGGAATGTGGAGCGGGACGTTCCACGCCATTGGCGCCCGCATCCTTCGCACATCGGCGCACCAGGTTGGCCGCACCTCCAGCTTCACGATCTACGACGAGGACGACACGCTCGGCGTTGTGAAGAGGATCATGGAGCGCGAGGGCGTCTCGCAGAAGCAGTGGAATCCGAAAGTGCTCGCTTCGCTCATCTCGGACGCGAAGAACGCTCTCGTTCCTGCTGCGGAGTACGAATCGCTGGCGATGGATCCCGTTTCCCGAGCGGCGGCCAGGGTATACAAGCAGATGGAAACGACGCTACGTGCGGCCAACGCGGTGAGCTTCGATGACCTGCTCGTCCTTCCGGTCGAGATATTCCTCAAGGACGAAAAAACGCTGGCTCGCTATCGCGACCGGTTCCAATTCATTTTGGTGGACGAGTATCAGGACACGAATCGCGCCCAGTTTCAGTTCATAAAATTGCTCGGCAGTTCGCACGGCAACGTCGCCGTGGTTGGTGACGACGATCAGTCGATCTACGGCTGGCGTGGCGCTGACATTCGCAACATTCTGGACTTCGAGAAGGAATTCCCGGCTTCCCGAGTCGTGCGGTTGGAGGAGAACTACCGCTCGACACCGGATATTCTTCACGTTGCGAACGCGGCGATCACACAGAATGTCAGCCGAAAGGGAAAGACGCTTCGCGCTACCCGGGAAGCTGGCGAGCCAGTGACCCTCGTCGCTGCGCTCGACGAGAGAGACGAAGCCGACTTCGTGGTGGAAGAAGTCAAGACGCGCCGAAATCAGGAGACTCGCGGACTCAACGAATTTGCAGTGTTGTACAGGACAAACGCGCAGAGCCGTGCGCTCGAGGACGCACTCCGGCGCGATACGATTCCGTATCGCCTGGTCGGCTCCGTTCGCTTCTACGATCGTCGCGAAATCCGCGATCTCATGGCCTACCTTAAGCTCATCGCGAATCCCTCTGACGAAGAGGCGTTTCGTCGGGCGATCGCGGTACCAAAGCGCGGCATCGGGGATACAACCGTCGACGTGCTCGCTGCGAGGGCGCGTGAGGCGCGTGTCTCCCTCTCCGAAGTTGCAGCGCGCGAAGATCTCCAGGAGTCACTGCGGCACGCAGCGCGCAAAACCCTGGCGGACTTTACCCGCTTGATCTCGAGTTTGCGCGAGCGCGCAAAGGACACCAGCGTCGATGTGCTGATTCAGGAGCTCATCGGCGAGATTCGCTACATTGAATACGTGCAGGCCGAAGGTCCGGAGTCGGCGCGCGATCGAATCGAGAACATTGGCGCCCTAATCGACGGCGCTGCCGAAACCGTGATCGACGACGGTGGAGAAGTGGGTCTCACACCGCTCGACCATTTTCTGCAGCGCGCAATGCTTGTCGCGAGCGCAGATGCTCTGGATCCTTCGGCCGACGCTGTGACGCTAATGACGCTGCATAACGCCAAGGGGCTCGAGTATCCGGTCGTCTTCCTCACCGGATTGGAGGACGGCCTCTTTCCGCTGTCGCAGTCCTTCGACGACCCTCCCAAGCTCGAGGAAGAGCGAAGGTTGTTCTACGTCGGAATCACGCGAGCGAAAGAGAAGCTTTATCTCTCGCACACTGAGATGCGTCGGCGGAACGGTGAGCTCCTGCCGTCCATCAAATCAAGATTCTTGCGCGAGATCGCCGCCGCCAATCTGGATGAAAGAAAGACGCTGCGCGTGACGTCGATGGGTCGCAGAGCACCTGGCCGGGAAGGCGGATTCAGCGGTGCGTACCCCGCGCGGCGTACTCACGAAGTTCCTTCCTGGCGCCGAGCTGCTCCGATTGCCGAGGCCGAAGCATCGCAGGACGAGCCGCGCTATGTGAAAGGGGAGCGGGTGAGACACAAGCTGTTCGGCGAAGGATCGATCGCAGAGCTCTCGGGCGTCGGTCGTGAAGTGAAAGCTGTCATCGATTTTGATGATGAAGCTGTGGGTCGCAAGACGATCAAACTCGCGTACACGACTCTCGAGCGCGGAAACGAATAATGGCCGTCACACGAGAAGATGTGCTGCACATCGCCGACCTCGCCCGACTCGGGGTCGACGCCGCCCGGGCTGATGAACTGACAAAAGAGTTGAGCGCAATTCTCTCGCACATGGAGGTTCTGTCTCAGGTTGACACTGCGGCCGTACCACCAACTGCGGGAGTCGGTGCCGGCGGTACACCCTTGCGCCCGGACGTGCGGGTTCCGCCATTGATGGACGGAACACTCGAGTCCTTCGCGCCGGTTATGCGCGACGGGTTCTTTATCGTTCCGCGTCTCGCGACGCACGAGGATTCCGCCGAGAGCGGCGCTTGAGCGTCGAGAACTTCACCAGGCTTAGCGCGGCGGCGATCGCGTCTAGCGTTCGCCGCGGAGAAGCGTCGCCGTCTGAGATGATTAAAGCTTCGTTCGCGCGCGCCGCCGACATAGGCGCGGGTGCCGACGCGCTCAACATCTTCCTGCATTCAGACGAGAAGGCCAGCCTCGCAGAAGCCGAAGGATTGAGGCAGCGGCTGGGCAGCGCGGCCGACATAGGCGTGCTGGCCGGAGTGCCGGTCGCGATCAAGGACAATATTGCGTCGCTCGGACTGCCCACTACGTGCGGTTCCAGAATTCTGGCGGGATACAAGAGCCCCTTCGAAGCGACGGCAGTGAAGAGACTGCGCGCCAATGGCGCGTTGATTGTCGCCAAGACGAACATGGACGAATTCGCAATGGGCTCCTCGACCGAGAACAGTGCGTTCGGTCCGACTCGGAACCCGCACGATGTCCGCTGTGTGCCCGGAGGATCCTCAGGTGGTTCCGCCGCGGCCGTCGCAGCGGGCATCACGCCGATCGCGCTCGGATCAGAGACCGGCGGCTCCGTGCGCCAGCCCGCCGCATTTTGTGGAGTAGTCGGCGTAAAGCCAACCTATGGTAGAGTGAGTCGTTACGGACTCGTCGCGTTCGCATCTTCACTCGATCAGATCGGTGTGCTTGGCCGGACGGTCGACGACGCCGCCCTTGCGCTCGAGACAATCGCCGGCTTCGACAACCTGGATTCGACCTGCTCGGACGCTGACGTTCCGATTTACCGTTTGTCCGCTCTGGGCAAGCCCGCACCAAACGCGCGCGACCCAGACACCGAGGCGATTCGCATCGGACGAAGCCCGGTTCCGCTTCCTCCTCCGCCGAGCGCCACCACTCTAGAGGGTGTGGTGATTGGTAAGCCCAGGGAGTATTTCCCGGATTCGCTGGATGCGAGCATCAGTGATTTGTGCGAGCGCGCGTTAGATCGATTCAAGACGCTGGGCGCGACCGTTCGGGAGATCTCGCTTCCGCGGACACCGCTCGCGATCCCCGTCTATTACATCCTTGCACCCGCGGAAGCGTCATCGAACCTCGCGCGATTTGATGGCGTTCGTTACGGGCTACGAGTCGATCAGGGCAAGGGTTTGAGGGCAATGTACGATGCTACGAGATCGCAGGGCTTTGGACCTGAGGTTACGCGGCGCGTTCTGCTCGGCACTTACGTCCTTTCCGCCGGCTATTACGACGCTTACTACAAGAAGGCGCAAGCGGTACGCACGCTCATCGCCGACGATTTTCGCTCAGTATTCACGAGCGGTGTGAACGCGATATTCACGCCGACCACGCCGACTCCTGCGTTTCCCGTCGGCGCGATCAGCGATCCGTACGAGATGTATCTCAACGACATCTTCACAGTCACGGCGAATCTCGCGGGCGTTCCGGCGATGTCGGTTCCGATCGGTCGTGTGCGCCGATTGCCAGTTGGCGGGCAGATCATCACCGCGCATTTCGACGAGTACACGATGTTCCGCGTTGCCTACGCGTTGGAGGCCGCGCTGGGTTCCGAGGCGCACCAATGAGCCGCGAGCGCTACGAGATGGTCGTGGGCCTCGAGGTCCACGTTCAGCTCAAGACGCGCAGCAAAGCATTCTGCGGATGCTCGGCCGATTTCGGAGCGCCTCCGAACGTCAACACCTGCCCGGTTTGCCTGGCCCTGCCCGGAGCCTTACCCGTTTTGAACGAACGGGCGGTCGAGCTGGCCGCCAGAGCGGCCCTCGGACTCGGATGCAAAATCAATCCTGTCTCCGTTTTTGCGCGCAAGAACTATTTCTATCCCGATTTGCCGAAGGGATATCAGATATCGCAGTTCGATCAGCCTCTGGCAACCGGAGGATCAGTTGTCGTTGGTAAGGACGAGAAAGGCGGTGACATCGATATCGGGATCACGCGTCTGCACATGGAGGAGGACGCTGGCAAGTCGATCCACGATCGCTATCCTGGGGCGACCGCAATCGATCTGAATCGGTCTGGGGTTCCACTCATCGAGATCGTCAGCGAGCCCGACATCAGGAGTTCTTCGGAGGCCGGCGCTTATCTGCGAACGCTCAAACAGATTCTGCAGTATCTCGAAGTCAGTGACGTCAGCATGGAAGAGGGAAGCCTTCGCGTCGATGCCAACATCAGTGTGCGCCCGCCGGGACAAGTGAAGCTCGGAACGAAGACCGAGGTCAAGAACATGAACTCTTTCTCGGCGGTCGAGCGCGCGCTGGAATCCGAGTTCGCCAGACAATGCGCTCTCCTCGACTCTGGAGGGAAGGTCGAGCAGCAGACGCTGCTTTGGGACGGTGTCCGTGGAGAAGTTCGGCCGAGCAGAACGAAGGAGGGCAGTCACGACTACAGATACTTTCCGGAGCCGGATCTCAGACCGCTCCTGGTGGATGAGAAATGGATCGAAGATGAGCGCAAGAATCTTCCAGAGCTACCGGAAGCGCGGAAGCAGCGCCTCGCTCAGGAGTTCGCCATATCGTCGACCGAGGTCGAACAGTTAATGGCAACCCCGGCGCTTGCGGAGTATTTCGAGGCCGTTGCCCGGGGGTCCAGAGATGGAAAGGCCGCCTACAACTGGGTGATGGGCGAGGTGCTCGCCACGCTCCGCGCTTCCGGCGAAGATGTCGCGCTTTTCCCGGTGCGACCGGCGGATCTCGCCCAGCTTCTGAACCTCGTGCGCGACGGCACGATCAGTCACACCGCCGCCAAGCGAGTATTCGCGCTGATGAAGGAAAGCGGCAAGCCCGCGGCGCAGGTTGCCGCCGACGAAGGACTATTACAGGTCGGCGATGAGGGCGCGATCGCAAGCTGGGTTGATGAAGTTCTGCAGGAGCATCCTGAAGAGGCGAGAAGGTATCTCTCTGGAGAGAAGAAACTTCAGGGAGTGCTCGTCGGGTTTGTAATGAAAAAGTCGAAAGGGCGCGCCGACCCGAAGCGCGTCAATCAGTTATTGTCGACTCGGGGTGGATAGAGCGGCTCGGGGAGTCCCGCCGCAAATCGCAGCGCCGACTGCGGCATTCCGAAATGTTGCTGGGCCTGCTCCAGCACGTGCTCCTCACCGCCGCGGCGGAGCGCCGCTCGTCTCACCTTCTTTGCCTCGCGAAGAGGTAGCGTGCCTGCTGGATCGAGCTTGTAGGGCTCCGCGCGGTCGAGGCGGGTGAGCAAGTCGACGATATAGTCGAACGCCCGACCCATGTACGTCCCGACTTCACGCTCACTCAGATCCCAACGGCTTTTTTCCTCGACAAGATGGAAGATCCGTTGCCACGATTCCGTGTCGGCGACATAAACCATTCCACGAAAGATTCTTCTGTTGGTCGGTGTGCTGAAGATCGTCGGGCTGAGAATTCGGTCGAGATGCTCGTCGGAATGTGAGTGATCCCTCAGGATAAGCTGCTTCGCAGTGCGACTGAATCGCTCGCCGATGTGCATGTCGAACCGGCTCTCCCAGTAACTGTGGCCGAGCGCTGCCGTCGACGATGTAATCGTGAGCTGGTGCGGGACGAAGTAGTTGTGCGCGACAGAGTCCGCAGCGAGGTGGGCGAGATAGCCTAGACCAAAAGCCCGAAGGGGTTCTGATTCTGCGTTATCGTGGATCTCGAAACCGACGTTCCACGAATGACAATGTCTGCCAGCGGCGGCGTATTTCTTGGCGATACTGGTATCTGCCGCAATCGATCCGTAGAGAAAATCGTAGGGAAAGGTGGATAGCATCTCGGCGATGCTGGAGGGAAGCAGGGCGAGCGAGCGCATGACGGCTTCCCCGAGGAAGATGTGCGTTCCAGGGGTCCATGCATGCGCGATCGCAGGTGTGAGCATCAGCGCCAGCAGCACCGCCAGCGCGATTCTGCCGGCGGAGACTGCGCGCGGCGATGCGCGCACCATTTGTGGCGGCCTAAATCCCGATGCGCTTACGCTGCCGACGGACCGCTTTCCTGAGATCGTTCAGTTCGTCCTTGACGACGTCGTTGATTGCGTCCTTCGCCGTATCGACGTAATCGCGCACCTGATCGACCACGTCGTCGACGGGAATGCGATCAATCAGATCTTCGCCCCGCTCGACCGCCGTCCTGAATCCACGCTTTGCGCGCGGCGCAGCCCAGCGCGCGCCTTCTACCGCGCGGTCGCCCGCCCATCTTGCGCCTTCGCGTCCCCGAGTTCCGGCCCATCTGGCTCCCTCGAGTCCGGCCAGCCCCGCGAGCGCCGCGCCACGTCCGGCGTAGCGAATAAATGGGCCGACCGGACGGCGCCCAGATGGCCCACGCCGTAGAAGTAACGTGATTCCGGCACCGACCGCAGCTCCGATAAGAGCCGCGGTCAGCAGGTCGTATTGCTGCTCACGCTCCTCATCC
>DASWCI010000401.1:0-5534 GCA_036390195.1 Gemmatimonadaceae bacterium | reverse complement strand
GACGCTGATCTCCTGGATCTACGCCAATCTTGACGACCCGGACGCTGCTTTCGAATGGCTTCGGAAAGCGTGTTCGACGCATGACTGCACGTTGGCGTTTGGAATCAGAGTACCACTCTACGATCGAATAAGCGCCGATTCTCGGTTCCAGGAGTTAGTGCGCTGTCTTCACCTGGATTGAGGCGCACGCTTAAGCGTTAGCGACAAGGCAGTTCGATGCGTAGAACAAAAAGGTGTCTTGTCGGCCTGCTGCTGATACTTGGATGTCGCCCGCCGGTTACCATCACTACCCCACTCCAATCAGGGCCGCGCGCAGTAGGTTGTGAGCCTAGCGATTGCGGCGATCCGAACCGCGTCGTTGCCATCACCTTCCTGGGAGTTGCCGGACTGCTGATCGAGCACCAGGGTCATGTGTTGCTGACCGCGCCTTTTTTCAGCAATCCCTCCTTCGGACAGGTGAGGCCACGAATCACTCGACTGCTTCGCAGTACGCCGCGAATTTCCGCCGATACTGTCGCAATTGAAAAGCTGCTTCCCCGCGCTGCAGATCGAGCGATCGCAATCCTCGTCGGTCACGGTCACTACGATCACCTGATGGATGTACCGTACATAGCAACACATCGCGCGACGTCAGCCAAGATCTACGGTGGCCCTTCCGTTCGTCACATGCTGATGGGTGACTCGACTTTACGATCGAACGGCGGAGAGCGAGTGATAGCTATTTCTTTGGCAGCCGCGGGGAGCCCTAAGCGCGAAGGAGTGTGGTACTATACCGCGGACAGTGCGTACCGCTTTATGGCTCTGGTTGCCGGTCACGCACCCACTTACCGCGCGTGGAAACAGGTCTACACGTATACGATCGGCACGGTCGACTCCGATCTCGACAGCCTCCCTCACACTGCCGCCGAATGGAAACTCGGCGAACCCTACGCATACATAATTGACGTTCTTTCGGATCGTAGCAGAGGGCCGGTCTTCAGAATCTATTTTCAGGATGCTCCGAGCGAACCGCCGCTCGGATTTCCACCAGTTGCCCTGCTCGCCGAACGCCCGATCGATCTTGCTGTGTTGTGCGCGGCGACATCCTCCAACGTCTCGAATACGCCCGACAGTCTTCTCACCATTCTGAAGCCGTTGCACGTGATCGTTGGTCACTGGGAAGATTTTTTCCGATCGCAGACTCTGCCGATACACCTGAGCCCTGGTACTGATCTCGAGCCGTTCCGCAAAAGTCTGAGAAGCGCACTCCCAGCGTCAACGGATTGGGTAATGCCGCTGCCTCAGACGACGTTTCGATTTCGCGAAACAAGGCCGTAGCGCCGAGGCGTCTCGCCCAGCTAAACTGTTTCATGCGTATTTCCTTCCGCGAGCCCGTTAACGGCCTGACGCACCTGGCAGGTGCGATCTTGTCGATCGTAGGTTTCGTCGTGTTGCTCGTGATGGCCGTCGAAAACAGAAGCGCTCGACAAGTAGTCGCGTTTTCCATTTTTGGCGCCAGTCTCGTGGCGATGTACTGCGCCAGCGCATTCTATCACTCGCTCAAGGTCTCCGAGCGAGGCATCGCGCATCTCCGGCGCATCGATCACATGATGATCTACATCCTGATCGCCGGAACCTACACGCCAGTGTGTCTCGTTCTTCTGCGCGGGCGACTCGGTCTCGGACTTCTCATCGCAGTGTGGTCGCTCGCCGCGGCGGGGGCGTTGCAGACGATTGCGTGGATGCACGCGCCGGAGTGGTTGTCGACAGCGTTGTACATCGGGATGGGATGGATAGCGCTGCTCGTGATCCGACCCTTGCTCGCCGCAGCGCCGCTCGGCTTCTTTTACTGGCTCCTCGCCGGAGGAGTCATTTACACGATTGGTGCCGTGATCCACGCTGTCGATTGGCCGCGAGTGCGAGAAGGAGCGGCGCGTCGTCTCTTTGGATCGCATGAGATCTGGCATTTGTGCGTGATGGCAGGGAGCTTTGCGCACTATTGGGCGATTCTTGCTTACGCCGCGAAGGTCCGCTAGCGAACGTTTGGCCGATTTAGATCGCGCCTGAAATTTGCGCTGCGAGGGCGATGATGCGCCTTCGACCCGTTGCGCTCTCTCTCCTGGTCGCTGCGTGGGCCGCGTTTTCTTCTGCGCACGCGCAACAACCTCCTGTCAATCCCTCTCCGCTTCCCAAGGACACCGTTCCGCCGCCGATCCGACTCCGCGTCTTTCTCGACTGCAACTTTTGCGATTTTGATTTCATGCGGACCGAGATCAACTTCGTGGATTACGTCCGCGACCGTCAGGATGCGCAGGTTCACATTCTCGTGACCCAGCAACAGACAGGCGGTGGCGGAACTGAGTACACGCTCCATTTCATCGGACTGCGCGAGCTGGGGAACATCTCCGACACCCTCAAGTACGTGTCGCCTCCGGGTGCTAGCCCGGATGACTTGCGTCATGGGTTGGCTCGAAGCATCAGGCTCAGTCTCGTCCGATACTACGCCCATCTCGGTCAGGCCGGCCGGTTCGACGTGACTTACTTAGCACCAAAAGGGGAGGGGCCTGGTGCGAAGGGCGCAATCAGCGATCGGTGGCATCTCTGGGTCTTCAGAATCACCGCTAACGGCTACGGCAATGGCGAAAAGTCGAGCAGTTTTGTCTCACTCTACGGCTCCGTGAGCGCAAATCGAACGACCGAGATGTGGAAGACAACCTTCGGTGTTAACGCCAACTACGGTCAAAGCAGGTTTACTCTCTCAGACGGTAGCAGATTCAACAGCTACTCGCACAGCTACGGCTTCAACGATCTAGTTGTGAAAAGTCTCGGCTCGCACTGGTCCGGTGGCCAGCGTGCGTCATGGACATCGTCGACCTTTCTCAATCAGAAGCGAGCGATTCGATTCGCGCCGGCTGTCGAGTTCGACGTTTTCCCTTACTCGCAGTCGACGAGAAGGATGCTCACGCTCCAGTACTCGCCGGGAATCGATTTCTTTCGCTATCAGGATACCACGATATTCGACAAGATCAGCGAAGTTCGCGGTGATCAGACGGTGACGGCTTCGCTCGATCTGAGACAGCCATGGGGGTCCGTTAGCAGCTCGCTCGAAGGCGCTGCTTACATCAACGACTTTTCCAAACGGCATCTGATCTTTTTCAATGGTCTCGATCTGCATCTCTTCAAGGGACTATCTCTTTCGCTATTCGGACAGGCCTCTCTCCTCCGTGACCAGCTCTATCTCCCACGCGGGAGTTTGAGTGATGAGGAACGCTTGCTGCGCCTGCGTCAGCTCGCGACATCATACAACTACTTCGTGCAAATCGGCCTCAGTTATAGCTTCGGGTCGATCTTCAACAACATCGTAAATCCGCGGTTCGGTGGGTCGAGCGGAGGTTTCATCATCATCAATTAGGTGGGCCGAGTTGCTTGACACGATCCAGGGACGGAGCACAAGACTAATGCAGCTTCAGCCGACATGCCTACTCAGATCATCTTCCTTTACGGACGTCCCGGCGTCGGCAAGCTAACCGTCGGCGAGCATCTCGCCGCCGAAACGGGATTCAGTCTGCTTCACAATCACGCGGTGGTTGATCTCGCGACCTCGCTGTTCCCGTTCGGAACTCCTGCCTTCGTCGCGCTGCGCGAGAATCTCTGGCACCTGACGGTCGAGGCCGCGCTCAAAGCGAAAGTCGGCGGAGTCATCATGACCTTCGCGCCCGAGGCAACGGTCACCGACAATTTCATTTCCGCGCTGCAGAAGCGAGTGATCGCGGGAATGGGAACTCTTCACTTCATCGAGCTGCGCTGCAGCAACGAGGAGCTCGAGAAGCGCATCACATCAGAGCCGCGCGAGCGCTTCGGGAAGTTGCGCGACGTCTACAAGTACCGGAAGCTCGACGAGTCGGGCGCTTTCGATCGTCCGAAAATGCCAGCGCCGGAGTTCGTGGTCGACACCACGAATCAGAGCCCGCTCGATTCGGCGCGCATGATCGCCAAGCACCTGCGTCAGGCGGTCCTGCGCTAGGAAGATCTCGGCTCGGTACGCATCCACAAAACTGAAGCGGGGAGCGCTCAGCGTTGCAGCGGTTGAAGCTGGGAGCCTTCATACCGGTGCTCGGGCGCTTTGATCATGTCAGTATTGCCCCCGGCCGTGACAAGCTGTACGTTCAAAAAAGGCTCACAAAGCCAGCGCGGGGCTTAGGCCACCAGCCCGTGCTCCTTCCGGTTTCTTCGGAAGATCAGGCGCTACTGGCGACGCCGTTCCGCTCGATCAAAGGATCGACATGCCAGAGATGCGATCGCGAACCCAGATCCAGCCTTCGTTCATTCCCGACGAGATGGCGCGCCTGTTTCACGTCGCGCTGCATGATGTGGTCAGAACGAGCGCGGTTTCGATGGCCGAGCTGCGCGAGTGCGTCGGAGCATGCGTCAGATCGTTGAGAGACTCCGGTGTTGGCCCAGCACAAATGGTCATCGCGATGAAGGCGTGCGCGCGGGAAAGCGCCCGCCGATATCCAGTCCTTCTCAGTGAGCATGAGCTAACGAACGCCGATTTTCTGATGGAACAGATCGTCAAATGGTCGATCATCGAATACTATAACGGCGCATAGCACGCGTCGAAGCTCGCATGTTCTGGCACTGCGGAACGCCACCAGATCGCAGTCGGCCGCATGCGTGACGCACGATACTTTGGCGATTCTGGCGACGCCTTCTCTCTTTCAGGGCGCCGCAGATGTCACCAGCCAACGGACCAACCAACCGACTTCCCGGCGAGCTCGACCGCGCGCTGCGACGAGCTACTGATTCTGCGCTCTCCGCACTGACCTCACTGCGTAAAGCCGTGCGCCAGCACGTTCACACCGAGCGGAGCCGCGGTGCTACTCTTGCCCAAATCGACCTCGACTTGCGCACGCTCGTTGGGCGAGTGCAGGAGGGACTCTCGCGGAGGGACGGAGATGGGGGCGACGGGCACCACGACGCGCTAACCACCCAGGTAATCAAGTGGAGCGAGGGCTTTTATAACGGGGATTAGTAGCGAACTTATTTGAGGATGAGTTCGCGATCACGCGCCTTTGCTGCACTCGCTACTGCTGGCTGCCTCTGGGGAACGGGATTTCTTTTCGGCAAGTGGGCGCTGACCGAGCTGTCGGTCGGTCACATGGTGCTGTACCGATTCCTCTTCGCATCACTCGGTTTCGCCCCCGCAACCTGGCGTGGACTTCGACGCGCCGAGACACGCATCGCGCGACGCGACGTCCCGCTTTTCTTCACCGCGGCGCTGCTTGGGGTCCCGGTTCAGTTCGTCGTTCAATTCGCGGGACTCGACCACACTACGGTCTCGCACGCTTCGTTGATGGTCGGCAATCTGCCTGTGCTGCTCGCAGCGGGAGCCGCACTCTTCGCGCACGAACGCGTGACCGCAGGACGATGGATAGCGCTGATCGCATCGACGGTTGGCGCTGCGCTAATAGCATTTGGCGCATCGAAGGGAGAGGCTGGTGCTCAGGCAACTGTGTTCGGCGATCTGCTGGTGGTTGCGTCGTTGTTTGCGGCCG
>DASWCI010000400.1:0-7373 GCA_036390195.1 Gemmatimonadaceae bacterium | reverse complement strand
CGGTGGTGGTGGAGGCGGGGGCGGCCAAGGTGGAGGTGGAGGTCGACCCGGCGGCGGTGGTGGACAGGGCGGCGGTGGTGGTGGTAAACCCGGCGGCGGTGGTGGACAAGGTGGTGGCGGTGGCGGCAAGCCTGGTGGTGGCGGCGGCGGACAAGGTGGTGGAGGTGGCGGCAAGCCTGGTGGTGGCGGTGGCCAAAGTGGTGGAGGAGGAGGCATGGGAGGCGGAGGAGGCGGTGGCCGTCCCGGTGGAGGAGGAGGGGGCGGAAAACCTTAACACTTCCCGTTTCTGCGGGGCGTCGCAAAGTCGCGGCGCCCCTTTTCGTTGATGCGATATTTCGCCGCGTTTCTGTGGTCTTTGCCGTGGATCATCCCGCCGCTCATCACCTACGTCCGACTGCGACACTCGCGCTCGCTCGACGATGAGAGCAACGATACTCCCGAAAATCCGCAGCTCGTGACCGTGATCGTCCCCGCCCGCAATGAAGCGCACAACATCGGACGTTGTGTGACGTCGATTCTTTCGACGACCTATCCGAATCTCGAGCTCGTCGTCATCGACGATGCTTCCACCGACGGCACAGCAGATGTCGCGCGCAAAGCATCAGGCGGTGACTCGAGGGCGCGCATCGTACGGAACTCACCGCTTCCCGACGGCTGGTTTGGAAAGCAGTGGGCCTGCGCTACCGGCGCGAAGGTCGCGCGCGGGCACATTCTCCAATTCACCGATGCCGACACGGTGCATGGTCGTGATCTCGTAACTCGCTCCATCAACGCAATGCGTCGCAACAATGCCGATCTCTTTTCCATCGCTGGCCGTCAGGAGCTCGGCGGATTCTGGGAGAAAGTGATTCAGCCTCAGATCTTTACGATTCTGTCGATGCGCTATGGCGGCACCGAGTCAGTGAATCAATCGGGGCGGGTGAACAACAAGATCGCGAACGGGCAGTGCATGTTCGTCAAGCGCGAGAGCTACGACGCGATCGGCGGGCACGGAAGTGTGCGCACGTCCGTAGCGGAGGACCTTCTGCTCGCACAACGCTTCTTCGCCGCGCGCAAGCGAGTGGTCCTGATGCTCGGCATCAATCAGCTGTCGACACGCATGTATGCGTCGCTCGGCGAGATCATCAGCGGCTGGCGGAAGAACGTGTTCGCCGGCGGACTCGATTCCGTACCGTTCGGAAAGATGGGTCGGACCTTATTCCCCCTTGTCCTGGTCTTGCCGCCATTGCTGGAGCTGCTGCCAGTACTGGCGCTCGTGCTAGCGGGATTCGGGATGACAGCAGGCAGCACGTTACTGTCGTGGGCGGTGATTTCGTACGCGGCAACGTTGCTGTGGTGGATCGTCGCCTACATCACCGTAGGTGAGAATCCACTTTATGCGCTCGCCTACCCCCTCGGAGCGCTCGCGCTTCTCTACATCTTCGTTTCGGCGGTAATTCGCGGACGTCGCGTGAGCTGGAAGGGACGAACGTACATCTCGCAGTGATTCGCGCGGCGTAGCCACCAAACGATGCAAGGCGTCCAGCGCTGCATCGTTAGCGTCGGCGTGTGCAAAGCCTCGAGCGCGCCGCCGCTCTCCTTCGGGGCGCGACATCGCTCGACGGACTCGCGGCAATTCTCTACGAGCTGGGATTCTCCGCGCCGGCCCTTCCACTCGACGACAAAGCCCGGCTGGCGCTCGGACTGTGCGCTGACACACGCGCAGCAAGCATAGCTAAGGGAAAGGGCTGCCTGCGCGGACTGGCTCTCGAGCTGAATGGTGACGCCGACTCTCGCCAGACTCTCAAGGCCATCGCACGCGCACTCTCCAGAAACAGCCCACAGCTGCTATGGATCATAGTTTCGAGAGGAGTTGCGACGGCCGACGTGGCCATCGTCTCCTGGTATTCGGCGCGCTCACGCACGCGCGTCGTCTCTCTCATGTACAACCGCGATCGGCTCGCCGCGAGCGACGCAGAAACGCTCTGCTCCCTCTCAGCCGGCGCTACCGACTCCGATCTACTCACTCACGCGCGTTGGCTCGACGTCCTCGGTCGCGAGGCAATCACCAGGAGATTCTTCACCTCACTTCAGGAAGTCATCGACGAGATGACTGAGTCGCTGAGCGGTCGAGCAAGCGAGGTGGAGCGGAATGAGCTCGCTCTGCTCTACGTCTCGCGTCTCATCTTCCTCTCGTTTCTGGAGAGCAGGGGCTGGCTCGACGGCGACTTCGGATTTCTGATCAACGGATATTCACGCTGCATTTCCGACGGCGGGCGATACCAGCGGAGAGTGCTCGAGCCCCTTTTCTTCGGAACGCTCAACACGCCTGTGCGCTCCCGATCCGCGCGAGCGAGGGAGTTTGGTCAAATCCCATTTCTCAACGGCGGACTCTTCGCGCGTTCCCATCTGGAGAAGCAGCGTCGCAACTGTGTTTTCACAGACGAAGCGTTCGGCAAAGCGTACGGCTCCGTTCTTTCTCACTACCGCTTCAGTGGACGCGAAGATGCCGCTGACTGGTCCGAAGCCTCAATCGATCCTGAGATCCTGGGCAAGACGTTCGAGACTCTCATGGCGCCGCCCGAGCGCAAAAGCGCCGGCGCGTTCTACACACCGCAGCATCTCGTCGAGGATGTCACTCGGCACGCGCTCGCCTCGCTACCCGATACAGAGAATGAAATTGATAGACTTCGCCAAATCAGGGTGCTGGATCCGGCATGCGGTTCGGGGGCGTTTCTCGTGCACATGCTCGAGCGGATCGCGGCGCTTCGCAAGGAGTTTGGTGAATCCGGCTCGATTGCCGAGATTCGCCGTCGAGTACTCACCTCCTCGATCTTTGGCGTCGACCTGAATCCAATTGCCGTCTGGCTCTGCGAGCTCCGCCTGTGGCTGTCGATCGTAATAGAGACCGGCGATGCGGATCCGATGCGGATCGCCCCGCTGCCCAATCTCGACCGACACATCCGGGTTGGCGATTCACTGGCGGGCAGAGCGTTCGATGATCGCGGAGTTGCGACAAGTAGAAAAAAAATTGTTGGCCTTCGCAGTCGCTATGCGAGGGCCGTGGGACCAAGAAAGCGCACACTCGCCCGCGCACTCGACCGCCTCGAGCGTACTGCCGCAATTGACTCGCTGGTCCGCAACCGAACCCGCCTGGCCGCAAATCGAAAGGAGATTCTCATCGGGCTGCGCGCCAGAGATTTGTTTGGTGATCGTCATCCGCCGGGCGCCGAAGCACGAATGCGTCTCGCCGACATTCGTTCAGGTCTCAGAGAAATCACTCGGCAGGTAAAAGCCTTAAAGGCCGGTGCCGCGCTTCCCTTCTCGTTTGCTGCGCATTTCTCCGACGTCGCTGCTGCGGGCGGATTCGATGTGATAATCGGCAATCCACCCTGGGTTCGTGTACACAACATTCCTGAATCCTCGCGTGAGCGGCTGAGACGCGATTTCGCCGTATATCGAAATGCTGCTTGGGAAAGTGGCGCGACAATCGCCGGCGCTGGGCGCGGATTCGCAGCACAAATCGATCTGGCAGCCTTGTTTGTCGAGCGATCGTGCGAGCTACTGCGACCGGGCGGAGCGATGGCGCTTCTTCTTCCTGCGAAGTTGTGGCGGTCGCTGGCCGGCGGTGGCGTCCGCCGGTTACTGCTGGATCGGACCAGGGTAGTTGCGCTCGAGGATCTCAGCGAATCGCACACACAGTTCGACGCCGCTGTTTATCCGTCGCTTCTGGTGGCGCGCCGACGCACGGATCGCGCTGATTCCAGTCCCAATGTCTCGACGATCACCACGGTCGATGCTGCGGAGCAAGGCACACTCCGTTGGACATGCCTGCCTGACGCGTTCGCGTTTGATCGCACACCTGGCAGTCCGTGGGTACTGATTCCGCCACAAGCCCGAGCGGCGTTCGATAGAGTTGCAAGAGCTGGAGTGCCCTTCTTTCAGAGCACCTTCGGCCGACCGCTTCTCGGAGTGAAGACCGGGTGCAACCGCGCTTTCATTGTCGCGATCGACTCCATTGATGGTGACGTCGTCCGCATATCAGCGGGCGATAGAACTGCGCTGATCGAGCGGCACATGCTGCGTCCGCTCGCCCGGGGTGAGTCGCTCGAGAAATGGACGCTGAGAGGTTCCCGCGAGTACATGGTATGGACCCACGAAGAGAACGGGCGACCTCTACGGTCGCTGCCTCCTCTCGCGCGTCGTTGGCTGCTTCCGTTCCACGACGCTTTGAGCGAGCGAAGTGATCTTCACGGACTCCCATGGTGGTCTGTGTTCCGCACCGAGAGCGCGAATACCTCGCGGCCGCGACTGATCTCGGCCGACTTCGGATTGACGCCGCGTGCAGTTGTCGTCGAAGCTGGGGATCCGCGCGTCGCACTCAACAGTTGCTACGTCGTGAGCTGCCCCACCAGCCTGGATGCCCACGCGCTTGCAACGCTCCTCAACAGTTCCCTGGCCGCCGCTTGGCTCAACTCACTCGCCGAACCGGCGCGCGGTGGTTATCGGCGGTACCTCGGCTGGACGTTGTCCCTGTTTCCGATTCCTCGCAACTGGAATCGTGCGCGCGTTTTGTTGGCGGCGCTTTATGAGCGGGCAATACGTGATGATCTCCCGTCTGACGCTGAGATACTGAGCGCCGCACTGGACGGCTACGAGCTGGATCTCGTCGATGTGCAGGCTCTCCTCTCCGGGGCCGTCGACTGCGATTAGCGGCCGCTGCAGACGTACGCTCACGGATCGCGCGACTTGTTCTCGCGGACCCTCCTTCGTCACAGCCCCGACTTGGAACCATCACACTGCAGCCGCATCAGGTTTCCGCGGTTGAGCGGTTGAAAGCGGCTCTGGATCAGTTCAATGGCGCGCTGCTCTGCGACGACGTTGGGATGGGCAAGACTTACGTCGCAACGGCCATCGCACAGACCTTCTCACACTGCCTCGTCATCGCGCCAGCTGCGCTTGTCTCAATGTGGCGCGATGCGCTCACTGCGACCGGCACCGTCGCGGAGATAATGACTTTCGAGGCGCTGAGCCGCGTGGACGCAGCTGACTCGCGCCCACACCAACCAATAGTCTCAGAGCAAGAGCGCCATGACTTGATTGTCGTCGACGAAGCCCACCACGCGAGAAATCCCTCAACGAACAGATATTTCGCGTTGGCGTCACTCGCTCGAGGAGCTCGAGTGCTCTTGCTGACCGCCACACCGATTCACAATCGGCGCGTGGATCTGGTAGCGTTGCTTTCGTTGTTCCTTGGATCGAGGGCGCGCGCGATGACCTCGGCCGAGCTTGCCCTCTGCGTTGTTCGCCGCGATCACGCACAAACTGCGCTGTCGTCCGGGATTCCTGCTGTCGCACCGACACAACATCACCAGCTCTCCGATAGCCCAGGAGTTGTCGATGAATTGATGAATCTCCCGCCGCCTCTGCCTGTTCGTGATGGCGGACTCGGCGGGACTCTGATCGGTCGCGGTTTGGTTCATCAGTGGGCGTCGAGCGAGGCCGCGCTACTCGAGGCAGTTCGACGACGCATCGCTCGCGCGTTGGCACTCAGCGCATCGCTGGAGGCGGGTACTTATCCCAGTGCGCGCGAGCTCGAGATCTGGACTTATGGAGAGGGAGCGCTGCAATTGGGATTCCCCGAGCTATTAGCCCATCCCGGCGTCGGACATGGTGTGCTTCTCGAGACAGTTCAGGCACACCTCCACGCGTTGCAGAAATTCCTTAGCTGGTCCTCTGCTGCGACCGCGCTCGACGCCGAGCGCGCTGACATCGTCGCGGAAATCAGGAAGGCGCATGCCGGCGCAAAGATCGTCGCCTTCGCTCAGTACTCCGAGACGGTGTCGATGCTCTTTCGCCGATTATGTGGTAGCGGGCGCGTGGCAATGCTCACATCTCACGGTGCGAGGATAGCCGGCGGTGCGCTCAGTCGCAGCGAAGCAATCGGTCATTTCGCTCCTGCTGCGAGTCACTTCGCCCCCACCGGGCCAGCCGAGGCAATCGACTTGTTGATCACGACGGATCTGCTGAGCGAGGGAGTGAATTTGCAGGACGCCGAAGTGGTCGTGCACTTGGACATCCCGTGGACACAGGCGCGAATGGAGCAGCGTGTCGGCCGCGCCGCCCGCATGAGATCACAGCACGCTACAGTTCACGTTCACCTGCTGCGTCCGCCGCGCAGCGCCGCTGCCATACTCGAGAATGAGATGATTGTGCAGCGCAAGTGGGACTTGGCGCGAAGCGCGGTCGGGACCAGCGCAGCAAACCCGTTGTCCGACAAGACGTCGCGCGACACCGCCCCTATCGAGAGTGCGCCTGCCAAAACCGAGAGACTCCGCTCGATCCTCGAGAGTTGGCTTACGTCCGACGGTAAGCCATCTGCCGACGACACGCTGGTCGCAACCGTCAGCGCGCCCAGCTCAGGTTTCATCGCGGCTATTTCGACTGAGCACCAGACTCAACTACTCGTCGAGATTGCCGGTGAGGTATCGGCCGACGTCGACGCACAAATTGAAGCGTGTACGTGCGCCGGCGGTGAGGAGGTCAGCACCGATTTCGCTGATTACGAGGGCGCTGTTCGGACAATTCTGACATGGCTCACTCACCAGAGCGCGTCCGTAGCGGCAGGTGTTGGAGGATCCAGCGCAGTGCGACGCAAGCATCTGACAAATCGCATCGACTCAGCGATTCAACGAGCGTTGCCCCACCTGCGATCGGCACGATCGATTACTGCCGCTCGCGCCCGACGAATCGCGACGACGCAGCAATCCGCCGCGGTCGAGCGCGAGCTTGATGCGCTACAGCATTCCGAGATGCCTGACGACGCGTGGCTGGAGGCAGTAGCACGACTCGGATCGAGTGATGCTGGCCCAGGCCAGGCGACGAATTCCAACAGGTCGCCTGGTATTCGCGCAATTCTTTTGATGCGCCGCGTCTAGCAGCTCGTCGCTCGCGTGCGATCGTCAGACCGCGTCGATTTCGCTCGCGGCCCGCTCGAGAATTTCCTTGATTTTCTTGATTTGCTCAGGCGATCTCGATGACCTGGATGCGTAGACCGCGCGTCCAACGTTCTTGAACCCGCGATGCACGTCCATCATCGGCTCACCAAAGATGCTTTGCGCGAAGTCCGCGATCTTTGAGAAGATGTCGTCGATCAGTGGCTGATTCTCGGCGAGATACTTCCGGCCTTCATCGGTAATCTCGTAGATCTTCTTACCGCCTTCCTCGGGTCTCGCCCGCGCGTAGCCCAGGTCCTCGAGCATCGTCAGCGTTGGATAGACCGTTCCCGGGCTCGGTGAATACATCCCGCCAAACCGTTCCTCGATCTCCTTGATGATCTCATAACCGTGCCGCGGCTTCTCGTCGAGAAGGCGAAGGATCACGAACTTCAGGTG